>CAJJNI010000121.1 GCA_905193085.1 uncultured Lachnospiraceae bacterium
ATTTGTGACAAAAAGATAAGAACCCGCATTGCTTTAGAGCACGGTGCAGATTTGGTTATTGAGCTTCCTGTTATTTTTTCAACTGGAAGTGCACAGATATTTGCACTTGGAGCAATAAATATTTTAAATTATCTTAATTGTGTTGATTATCTTGTATACGGCACAGAACAGATAGAAGACTATACAGTTTTTAAGAAGCTTGTATCTTTATTATATAATGAGCCTGACGATTTTAAGGTCTCACTTAAAGCTAATATAAGCAACGGTCTGTCATATCCTGCCGCAATCGAAAAGGCAGCTCTTTCATGTATGGATATTTTTGAAAATACTGCTGATTTTAAAAATCTGTTTCTTCCTAATAATATGCTTGCAACAGAATATGAAAAACAACTTTTAAAACTAAACTCTGCCATTGTCAGTAAACCACTCTACAGAATAGGAAACGGTTTTTCAGACACAGGACTTGACAGTGAATTTGTATCTGCAACAGCACTAAGAAAACATTTAAAAGAAAATAAATTATATAATCTTGAAAATTATATGCCAGAATCAGCAGCCTGTATGATGAATGATTATTTCAGCCGGTATTGTCCGGTATTTGAAGATGATTTTTCATATATGCTTTATTCTGCGATTTTAAGTAATTTTTCTGATTCAGCTAAAAAACCGCTTCCTTATAACTATACTGATTATAATGCTGATAATTTTTTCATTGACTGCAATGATTCATTAAATAACAAAATCAAAAAGAACATTGATGAATTTTATTCTTTTTCACAATTTACATCACTGTTAAAGTCAAAAGATTTTACTTATAACAGAATCAGCCGCAGCCTTTGCCATATTATGCTTAATCTTAGAAATGACAGCCTTACGCTTGTAAAAAATACCAACGACTGTTTTTATGCAAGAATTTTAGGTTTTAACAAAAAAGCAGCCCCGCTTCTGAAAGAAATCAAAAGCAATTCCCAGATTCCAATCATAAGCAAGACTGCTGATGCATCAGAAATATTATCTCCCGATGCACTTAAAATTTTTAACCAGACCATAGATGCAGCCAATCTGTATCATGGTATATGCAGAATCAAATCCAACCGAAAAACTTATAACGAATATCAGTTCTCTCCTGTAATTATCTGATTAGTTTTTGAAGCTGTGTATTGGAGCCGGTATTCTTCCGCCTCTGTTTACAAATGCTTCGCATGAGAATGAATTAACAGGCATAATAGGTGCATAACCTAATAATCCGCCAAACTCAACAGTTTCTCCTACACCTTTTCCTATAACAGGAATAAGGCGGACTGCTGTTGTTTTCTGATTAACCATTCCAATTGCCATTTCATCTGCGATTACTCCGGCTATTGTCTCTTCTGAAGTATCACCAGGTATTGCTATCATATCAAGACCTACTGAGCATACACATGTCATTGCTTCTAATTTTTCAAGAGATAAAGCACCTTCTTTTACCGCATCAATCATTCCCTGGTCTTCACTTACAGGAATAAATGCTCCGCTTAGACCGCCGACATATGATGATGCCATTACGCCGCCTTTTTTAACCTGGTCATTTAACAATGCCAGGGCAGCAGTCGTTCCCGGTGCTCCTGCTCTTTCTAAACCAATCTCTTCTAAAATTTCCGCAACACTGTCTCCTATTGCAGGTGTTGGAGCCAATGATAAATCGATAATACCAAATGGTATGTTTAATTTTTTTGAAGCTTCTTTTGCAACAAGCTGACCTACTCTTGTTACTTTAAATGCTGTCTTTTTGATTGTTTCGCATAATTCTTCAAAGTTCTTTCCACGGACTTCTTCCAATGCTCTCTTTACAACTCCGGGACCACTGACACCGACATTTATAATCGCATCAGCCTCTGTTACACCATGAAAAGCTCCTGCCATAAATGGATTATCATCCGGAGCATTACAAAATACAACGAGTTTTGCGCAGCCAAGAGAATCGTCTTCTTTTGTCTCAACAGCTGTCTGCTTAACAATATGTCCCATAAGTCTTACTGCGTCCATATTGATACCGCACTTAGTTGAACCTACATTTATAGAACTGCACACTCTTTCTGTGCAGGCAAGTGCCTTTGGAATAGAGCGGATAAGAAGCTCATCTGCTTTTGACATTCCTTTGGAAACTAACGCAGAATATCCACCAATAAAGTTTACACCAACCTCATGAGCTGCTTTGTCTAAAGTCTTTGCAATTGTAACAAAATCGTCACTTGTTTTGCATGCACTTCCTCCTACTAAAGCTATAGGAGTAATAGAAATCCTCTTATTTACTATAGGAATACTGTACTCTCTTTCTATTTCCTGACCTGTTTTTACAAGGTCTTTTGCTACAGTAATAATTTTGTTGTAAATTCTTTTGTTTAACTCGTCTAAATCATCACAAGCACAATCAAGCAGATTGATACCAAGAGTAATTGTTCTTACATCAAGATTTTCCTGCTCAATCATTTTGTTAGTCTCATTAACTTCAAATATATTTATCATGACGCTTCTCCTATTTTATTTTGTTATATTCTGTGCATTTTGTTAAAAATATCTTCATGCTGGCATTTGATTTTTACTCCGATACCTTCTCCAATCTGCTCTAATTCAGTACAAACTTCATCAAAAGGTTTTTCTGATTTATTCATGTCTACAATCATCATCATGTTAAAATATTCCTGAACTATTGTCTGTGAAATATCAAGAATATTCATATTGTTTTCTGCAAGATAATTACATACTTTTGCAATAATTCCGATTGTGTCTTTTCCTACAACTGTAATAATAGTTTTTTTCATGGGTATTCTCCTTTATATTAAATATATTTTATACATTTATCAGTTCAGAAACCGAATCACGGTTTGCAACAAATAATTTAAAATCAGATGATTTATAAGAACTATCTGACAAATCAACCTCTGTTCTTACTGTCTCATATGCCAGTTGTTCAAAATTGTTATCGCGGCTTAAGTGTCCCAACATTACTGTCTTTAAGTTTTCGTCAAGAAGCTCACTTAAAAATCTTCCGGAAGCTTCATTTGACAGATGACCTTCATCACTTAATATTCTTTTTTTTAATTTGTAAGGATACTTTCCTGCCATAAGCATATGAACATCATGATTTGCTTCTAACAAAAGCGCATTTACACCTCTTAGATGAGATAATATGTAATCATCATATTTACCACAGTCGGTCAGTATTCCAACAGATTTATCTTCATCATAAAATCTGTAGCCAACCGGATCCGCGGCTTCATGATAAATTGAAAAAGCTTCTATCCCGATATTTTTTATTTTAAACTTACTGTCAGGTTTAACCTCAGCAAAAAGTGTTTCATCTATTTCTTTTATGGAAGGTGTATTCAAAATCTGAATTATAGTATCTTTCGTGGCATATACAGGAATATGATACTGCCTTGACATAACTCCAAGCCCGCTTATATGGTCACTGTGTTCATGAGTTATCAAAATAGCATCTAGTTTAGAAGCTAAAACACCTATAGCTTTCAGTCCCTCTTCTATTTTTTTCTTGCTTATTCCTGCATCAACTAAAAGATTAGCCTTATCATTGCCAACAAATATTGCATTGCCACTGCTTCCACTGGCTATACTGCAAAATTTCATCAGTCTATTCCTCCCAGTAGATTTCTATTTTATCATATGGTTTGAGAGGCTGCATAAATCCTGAAGTATTTTGTCCGTTTAATTTGGTAACAAGACTTTTTCCTTTTACAACAGATAAATTAAAATCTATAAAATCAAACACATCAACAAACTTATAATCTGGCTTACCGCTTAATATAACAGGTTTTTCATTTACAAAAACTTTTATCGACATATTAATGGCAGAATTACTGTCTTTCTCAGCGCTGACAGTATCCTCTGCTTTGCCACCCGGTTTTTCATTTGAAGTATTTTGTGTCGAATTATAAAAGGTACTGCCTGATATATCACCGGACACACTGGCTGTATGATTATAGCTGTTATTATTTTTATAACTGCCCTGGCTATATGCGTTATTGCCGGTTGAATCATTATAGTCATTATCCAATTCATGACTTTCAGATAAAGTTTCAGATTCGTATTCATGCTTTGTCTGCCCATCAAAAATCCAGTCTACATTAAAATTATCATAAATCTTATCTTCCGGATTAGCCGGCTTGTTATTTACATTTACAATCGTGCCATGTGGAAGAATTATGTCCATAAATTCCAAAAGCTGGCTTAAAGTATAATAATTGAGTACAGTTATATTATCATTTTCTTTAATATCATAATATCCTGATACAAGTTCTCCGTTAGCCTGTACAAACACCGGACACTTAACAGCTTTTTCATTTACAAATATTGTAAGTGTATTTTCAAACTCAGGAAGTCCGCTTACTGACAGTCTGGCTTCTTCTCCGGCAGTTGACGGTGTAATAATTATTTTATCATTTGATGATATCGGAGTGTTCATGTCCACAGTTTCTCCATTGAGTGTTATAACTGCGGCTTCGCCAATCTGTCCTCTAATCATTCTTGCCTGCTCATTTACAGTAAAGTTAAGCTCTTTTCCCCTCTTCGGGAATAATCCGTCATTAGGGAAACCTGCCTGCATAGCTGCTTCTACAACCGTAAGATGATTACTGTTATAAAGCTTCATTCTTTCACCATTAAAATGAACAAAAATGAAATTGTTTTTCTTATCATAGTAATTTAGACAAATTCCTATTGGAGTAACAAGCAGTGAATCTTTTTTGATGTCCTCCTGGAAAAATCTTACATTGCCCATTACTTCTTCTCCACGAAGAGCAACTCTTTCAGGAAGGAGTCCAAGTTTAGATGCTACTTTATCTGTAAATCCGGGTATCTTTCCGCCACCACCTACTACAAATATAGCACTTACTGCTTTGTCCCCGTTTAATTCAAGCATTTTTCCTGCAACTTCATCAGCTATTTTTTCCAAAGCAGGTTCGAGAAGTTCGCAGACCTCATCAGCACTGACTTCATGAGGTATCCCGATTATATCCTCATAATGAATCTTAATTTCAGGGTCGTCCGGGCGTTCCTTTCTTGCATTATAACAGTCAAGCACAGATGTCTTTATGTGCTCTGCCATATCAAAATCTACAAGATACTGCTTAGAAATTATCTCTGTTAATTCGTCTCCTGCCATTGGAATCATACCATAGGCTACGATACTGCCATCTTTTGTAATACAGATATCTGATGTTCCGGCACCGACATCTATAAGTCCGATATTTAACATTCTGAATTTTTCAGGAATAGCGACATTGATTGCGGCAATAGGCTCCAATGTCAGATTTGCCACTTCAAGTCCCGCTATTTCTACGGCAGCATATAATCCGTCAACTACATCATCAGGAAGAAATGTTGCTATAATGTCTTCAGACACCCTGCTTGCTTTATGTCCTTCCAGATTTCCCATAACATAGCCATTAAGATAGTATCTTATTACTGAATACCCTACACAGTAAAAATGTATGTCTGAATCTTTGCTTTCCTGTAATTCTTCCTGCGCTTTCTCAATCCCCATCAAATCAAGCGCATATATTTTTTCCTGGTCAACTACAGTCTCTTCGCCATATTCAATTTCTACAGTTGTAGTTATTGTTCTGAGCACACGACCGGCAGCAGCTATGCATACTTCTGTCAACGGTCTGTCTATCATCTGTTCAAGTTCTTCTTTGACCTGCTTTATTGTAGCACCGACTTTTATTATATCATGTATTTGTCCATCTATCATGGCGCGTGTTTCATGTGCTTTACTACACTGTGCTACAGCATTGAATGTATCTCCATCAAGAAAACCTACCGTTCCTACAATGTTTCTTGTGCCTATATCTAATCCGAATACAAGCTGCTGCGGCAATGAATATTGTCCAGTCACGCTAATTCCTCCCTAATCTGTGCATATGTTTTACATAAATCATCGTTATTATCTATAATACAGTCACATAAATTCTTAAATTCATCTTCCCGGCACTGGCTCTTCATCATATCTGAAATCTTTTCATCAGAATACCCACGGCTCTCTTTAAGTCTTTGTCTGCGGACAGTTTCTGTCGTATATACATACCATGTTTTATCACACAGTCTGTCAATGTGCGATTCAAACAAAAGTGCTGATTCGACAAATAAATAACCCGGTTTATCTTTATTATCAACTATAATCTGCCTTATTGCATCAACAACAGCCGGGTGGACTATACTGTTAAGAACTTCTAATTTATGACTGTCACTAAAAACAATTGTTCCTAATTTTTTCCTATCTATTATACCATCTTTGTCAAGTATTTCTCTACCAAAGTATGACACAATTTCATTATAACACAAATTTCCTTTCTGTTCCAGTTCATGCGCCAGTTTATCTGTTTCAACTATAACTGCTTTGTATTCTTCTTTTAAGAACTGCAGAACTGCCGATTTTCCGCAGCCTACACCACCTGTTATCCCTATTACTGTCATATTATTTTGCCTCGTACCAGTTTGAACCTGTATGCATATCTACTTCAAGCTTAACTTTAAGCCTGGCTGCATTTACCATTTCTTCTATAAGAATTTTCTTAGCCTCTTCAATTTCAGAATCGTATGCTTCTATGAGAAGTTCATCATGAACCTGAAGTAAAAGTCTTGATTTTAAGCCTTCTTTTCTTAATCTTTTGTCAACTTTAACCATTGCTATTTTAATTATATCTGCTGCAGTTCCCTGTATAGGAGAGTTCATTGCAATTCTTTCTCCAAATGACCTTGTCATATAGTTTCCTGATTTTAACTCGGGAATTGGTCTTCTTCTGCCAAACATTGTAACAGCGTATCCGTTTTCTTTTGCTTTTGAAACGAGATTATCAATATATTCTTTAATCTTAGGATAAGTTTCAAAATATTTTTCTATATAATCATTTGCTTCTTTCCTTGATATTGAAAGGTCTTTGCTTAATCCAAAAGCACTGATTCCATAAATAATCCCAAAATTTACAGCTTTTGCATTCCGTCGCTGTAATGAAGTTACTTCTTCAAATGGAACATGGAATACTTCTGATGCAGTTATCCTGTGAATATCATTTCCATTATTAAATGCCGCAATCAGCTTTTCATCTCCTGACAAATGTGCAAGCACACGAAGCTCTATCTGCGAATAATCGGCATCTATAAACTGACAGCCTTCTTTTGGAATAAATACTTTACGTATAAGTCTTCCAAGTTCCATTCTTATCGGAATATTCTGAAGATTCGGGTCTGTACTGCTTATTCTTCCTGTTGCTGTAACTTTCTGCTGGAAGGTTGAACGGATTCTTCCATCTTTTTCAATAAATGCGACTAAACCATCTGCATAGGTAGATTTAAGCTTGCTTAG
>CAJJNI010000122.1 GCA_905193085.1 uncultured Lachnospiraceae bacterium
CGCTCTCAGAAAAATATCCTATGTGAATGGTATAGTTATTTAGAAATCGTTATATTAGTTTGAAATGTCATGTGGATTAAGCAAGAAAAGCTATATGAATTATGCAAAGAAATACCGTGTTAATTATACAAAATCAGGTTGCTTATTAAAATATGAAATGATAGAATTAAAAGCAGATAGAAAAGAGAATGTGAGATTAAGCAGGGAAGTACAGGAGAAGATTTTGACAGGCAGACTGAATAATGCTAAGAAAAAAGGAGAGAGAAATTATGGCATTGATAATTTTAATTGTATTATGTCTGATAGCATATATAATTATGCTGGTGCGCAAACATAAAAATAAGGGAACTGATTATAAAACAAATGTAACGGTGGCAGCAGTACAATCGGTGTTGTGGGTATTTCTTACACTGGTAAATTTCAACGACAGCTCGACTTATATGAAGGTTATTTATGTGCTTATGATTGTAGTGTCAGTTATTGATTTGTTGACATTACTTATAAAGAAGAAAAATATCTGAATATGTTCAGTTAAATTACTATTATGGAGAAAATGTTATGAAAAATGCCCTGATTGTGAATAAAAAAAGTAAAATAATAGTTTTATGTGGAATTGTTATTATTTTTATTGCCTGTATTTTGGCTGTGGTGTTGAACACCGGAATTATTGGCGGTACTTCCGATAAGAGACTGCCTGATTTATATGATGGAACGGTTGAAAAGTATGTAAGCAGTGTGGATAAAGATAATGACGGAATAGATGACCAGACAGATATACTAAAAGGGGCGCTTGATTATATTAAGACAAAGCCTCAATACAAAAGCAAATATTACAATGGCGGTTATCCTGATGATGGATATGGTGTATGTACAGATGTTGTGGCTGATGCACTTAAAGAAGCAGGATATGATTTAGTGAATGAAGTTAATGAGGATATTAAAGAAAATAGTCAGAATTACGATATAGAAGAGCCAGACGAAAATATTGATTTCAGAAGAGTTAAGAATTTAAAAGTATATTTTGCACAGAATGCCATTTCACTTACTACAGATATAAAAGATTTTGAGGAATGGCAAGGCGGTGACATTGTAATTTTTAAATCACATATAGGTATAGTTTCAGACCGCAGAAATAAAAATGGAGTGCCTTATGTGATACATCACAATGGCAGAAGTCAGAAAAGCTACGAAGAGGATATTTTGGAAAAACGCTCCGATATTGTCGGGCATTACAGAATTTCCTGATAGCGAAAAGAGGTATATTTTATGTTGACATCATTAGCATTGATTTTTCTTGTCGGATTAGGCATGGGAGCAGTTTGTCAGAAGCTTAAGCTGCCGCGCATAATTGGTATGCTGGCAACCGGTATTGTTTTAGGACCATATATGCTCAACATGTTAGATGCGTCTATCTTGTCTGTTTCCGCCGACCTCAGAAAGATGGCACTTATAATTATTTTACTCAAAGCCGGATTATCGCTTAATATCAGTGATTTAAAAAAAGTGGGAAGACCTGCCATCTTGCTTTCGTTTTTGCCGGCTTCATTTGAGATTATAGGTTATATAATATTTGCACCGGCAATTCTTGGAATTACAAGAATAGAGGCGGCAGTTACGGGAGCTGTGCTTGGAGCGGTATCACCGGCAGTAGTAGTACCGAGAATGGTAAATTATATGGAAAACAAATATGGGACTAAAAAGGCTATACCGCAGATGATTATGGCTGGTGCTTCATGTGATGATATTTTTGTAATTGTACTGTTTACTACATTTTTGGGAATGGCACAGGGAAAAGGTGCCAGAGTAGTTGATTTTATTAATATTCCGGTTTCAATTGTGCTTGGTATTGTGCTTGGAATTGCTGCCGGTTTTATTCTTTATTATTCTTTTGAGACTGCATATAAAAGAAAAAATTATGTGAGAAACAGCACTAAAGTCATAATTGTACTTGGGGTGTCATTTCTCCTTGTTGCGATTGAGGGCTGGCTTGAAGGTAAAATAGCAGTTTCCGGACTTCTCGCAGTTGTTTCAATGGCATGTGTTTTAAAAATAAAAAGTACGACATTTGTGTCAAAAAGACTGTCAGAAAAATTTGGAAAACTGTGGATTGCAGCAGAAGTAATATTATTTGTGCTTGTCGGGGCAGCAGTAGATATAAGGTATACTCTTGAAGCGGGTGTGGCTGCAATAATAATGATATTTGTTGCACTGATTTTCAGGGCAGCCGGAGTTTGGATTTGTATGCTTGGGACACAGCTTACATGGAAAGAAAGATTTTTTTGTGTTATTGCCTACCTGCCAAAAGCAACAGTTCAGGCTGCAATCGGTTCTGTACCTTTAGCTGCGGGGCTTTCCTGTGGAAAAATAATTTTATCAGTTGCTGTAATGGCAATAATAATAACTGCACCGCTTGGTGCTTTGGGAATGGATATCAGTTACAAAAAAATTCTGGAGCGTGAAGAGTGTAACCATTGATATTACAACATGAGAAGAGTAAAATAATTCCGGAAATATTTTAAGTGATAAAAGAAGGTTTAACTTGTGAAAAATAATAAAAAATCCAAGGGCTTAGATTAATCAATCATATTGCTGAATTCATAATCTCTCCAGGTCTGTGCTAACTGCCTTGCATTTCTCTTTGTAATCGGGATAGACATGCCGCATGAGAGTGTACAGTCTTTGGAGGAAAAATTTGTTATTAAATCCATATTGCAGATTATACCACGGCTTACCGTAAGAAATCGTTTGTCAGATATAATCTGGGAGCTGAGAGCTGAAAATTGTTTGTAAGGGCGGAATTGTTTTCCGTCTTTATTTATTATACGCGTGTAATGACCTTCGGCATACAGACAGGCTATATTGCGGTAAAATATATTGTGCACAATATTATTGAATGAAAAAGATAAAAAAGGCTCCTGCTTTGGCAAAACCTGTAAAGCTTCATCAAGACATTTGCAAATTTTTGCTGTATCTAATGGTTTTTCGAGATAATCAAAAGCATGGCAGGCAAATGCTTCACGCATATGTTCTGTACTTGAAGTAAGAAAAATTATAACAGCCTTTGTATCTTTCTGGCGAAGCTTTAGTGCTGCATCAATTCCACTGATACCTGTCATATAAATATCAAGAAAAATTATGCTGTAATTGAATGCATTAAATGCACTGAGGAATTCTTCACTGTTTTCAAAACTGTCAATTTCAAATTCAAGATTATTATTATTAGAATAGTTTTTCAGAATATCATTTAATAATTCACGGATATCCTTCATATCATCTACTAATGCAATTTTCATACATATCACCATTTGTAAGTTATTCAACATCCACGATGTTGTAGTTTAATTATAGCAGAAAAAAATGTTGTTGCATATTTACTTTTATAATTTTAACTGAAAAAAAGTTGGTATAATTGTTGATAGTGTGTTAGTATGGTACTAAAATATCAGGAGGAGTTAATATATGACATTAAATTTATTTGAAATATTAAAAGTAATATTTCTTGGAATCGTTGAAGGGATTACAGAGTGGCTTCCGATAAGCAGTACCGGACATATGCTTCTCGTAGATGAATTTATCTCATTAAACATGAGTAAAGATTTTAAAGATATGTTTTTCGTGGTAATTCAACTTGGGGCAATTCTTGCGGTCGTGATTTTGTTCTGGAACCGTATGTTTCCATTTCAGTTTTCAGATAAGACAAAACCTGTTATAAGAAAAGATATATTTTCACTCTGGTTTAAGGTTGCGGTTTCCTGTATTCCGGGAGCTGTTGTGACATTGCTTTTTGATGATTATATCGAGGCTCATTTGCAGACTCCGGTTGTAATAGCCGGTACACTTATTTTTTATGGTATACTCTTTATAATCGTTGAGAATTGGAATAAGAAACGGACACCGGTAGTAAACAGTCTGTCACAGATTACTTATAAGACAGCATTTATTATAGGGTGTTTTCAGATATTATCAATAATTCCGGGAACATCACGTTCGGGTTCTACAATCATAGGAGCATTGCTTATAGGAGTTTCAAGAGTATCTGCGGCAGAATTTACATTTTTTATGGCAGTGCCTGTAATGTTTGGTCTTAGTGCAATTAAGATAATTAAATTTGGTCTTGCCTTTTCAGGTACAGAACTTATTGTACTTTTGCTTGGAATGGCAGTTGCATTCCTTGTTTCAATCGTTGTAATAAAATATCTTATGCAGTATATTAAAAAGAATGATTTCAAGGCATTTGGCTGGTACAGAATTCTGCTCGGAATAATAGTGCTGATATATTTTCTTGTAAAATAATTCAATGATGCCAGGGTCAAAAGGTCTAAACCCACATGAGCTTGCTCATAGGTGGGTGAAAGACTTTGTGACCCGCCCCGATATGAGCATAAAAGTGGGATGTTAATCCCACGATATGCGAATATTGGGTAGGAGTGTGGGAGCACATAGTGCGAAGCAATCCGTAGGCATCATAAAATTCAATTCAAAAGAGGTGTTATGGTTGAACAGACGACCATCAAAGAAAAGAAGATACAGAAGAAAGAAAATAAGACAGATATCATTTGTTATGTTTGCGCTTATTGTTGTGCTTGTTGTGCTTTTAAGAAATGAAATAACTCAGACAATAAGCGGCAGTGAAGTTGGAAAAGGTCTTAATGAAAGTCTGGAAAAAGTGTTTGGACAGCAGCAGTCAACAAAGAATAATGTTACCGACAGATGGAGTTATGTTTCAGATTATGAATCGCTTACTCCAATAATCAGGGATTATTCACAGATTTCTGCTAAATTAAAGGAATTATCAGAAAGCCATCATGAGTTTAAACCAATTTATGAAAATATGAGCCAGTACCCGCAGAATTTACTCGGTGCATTATGTAATAATCCTGATATGATAGATTTTGTTAAAGGATATTTACAGGCAGATGCTACAAAAGTAGGAACAATAGAAAAAAAAGAACTGACAGATGGAATTCCATTATTTATACAATGGGATACAAGGTGGGGATATGTTCCATATGGAGATGATAATATTGCGCTTTCCGGCTGTGCACCGACATGTCTTTCAATGGTGATAGTCGGACTTACCGGTGACAGAACATGTACACCTGCTAAAGTTGCACAATATTCTACGGACAATAATTATTACATAAAAGGAACAGGAACACAGTGGAAAATAATGACAGAGGGCTGCCTCAATTTTGGAGTCAGGGGAAGAGTTATTGCTTTGAACCGCGATTATATTTATGATGAGCTTGAAAATGGCCATCCTATAATATGCAGCATGAGTGCCGGAGATTTTACTACAGCCGGTCACTTTATAGTTCTTTCCGGTATCAAAGATAATAAAATTATCGTAAATGACCCTAACAGCAAAGTAAGAAGCAGCAAACTCTGGGATTATGAAACTTTGCAAAGCCAGATAAAAAATCTGTGGGCGTTTAGCAAAGACTGATAAAATGTTCGTGTATTCTTGTGTCAGGGTCAAGCTCCGGGTGAAATGAAAGTGCAATCTGATTATTATATTGTACAGCTACAATATGATTCTCAACGGTTGCAAGCACTTCAACATCATCGGCTACGGATTCGACATAAGGCGCACGTATAAATGTCATTGGAATTTTTCCTATTCCTTTAAAATCTTCTTCAGTATAGAAGCTGCCAAGCTGTCTTCCGTAAGCATTTCTTTTAACGGTCATAGGTATTGTCTGAAAATGTGATGTACTGTCATTGTCAATATTTTCAGCAAGAAGAATCATTCCGGCACAGGTGGCAAGGACTGGAAGTCCCTGCTTTATCTGTGCTTTTATTGTATCAAACATATCAAGTTCACGAAGAAGCTTACCCTGAACGGTACTTTCTCCGCCAGGAAGAATTATACCATCATAATGATTGTTTAAATCTTCTTTTTGTCTTAATTCTATGCAGGATACTCCGAGTTTCTCAAGTATTTTTTCATGCTCAATAAAAGCACCCTGCAGTGCTGATACTGCAATAGTCATTATTTGCCCCTTTCTGCCATGAGAAGTTCAATTTCCTGTTCGTTAATACCCACCATAGCTTCTCCTAAATCGGCTGAAAGTTCTGCAATAAGTTTTGCGTCAGTATAGTTAGTTACAGCTTTTACGATTGCGGCTGCTCTTTTTGCCGGATTGCCTGATTTGAAGATACCTGAACCGACAAATACACCTTCAGCGCCTAACTGCATCATTAAAGCTGCATCAGCAGGAGTAGCAACACCACCTGCAGCAAAATTAACAACAGGAAGTTTTCCATTTTCATGAACATATTCTACAAGTTCAAAAGGAACCTGGAGCTGTTTTGCTTCTTCATAAAGTTCATCTGTTCTAAGACTTGTTATTTTAGCAATTGCGCTGTTCATTTTTCTCATATGTCTTACAGCCTGGATAATATCACCTGTTCCAGGTTCACCTTTTGTACGAATCATAGAAGCACCTTCATTGATTCTTCTTAAAGCTTCGCCTAAATCTTTGGCACCACATACGAAAGGTACTTTAAAATCTTTTTTGTTAATGTGGTAAACGTCATCAGCAGGTGAAAGAACTTCGCTTTCATCTATGTAGTCAATTTCAATAGCTTCAAGAAGCTGTGCTTCTACAAAATGACCGATACGGCATTTTGCCATAACAGGAATAGAAACAGCCTCCTGAATACCTTTAATCATTTTAGGGTCGCTCATTCTTGCAACACCGCCGGCTGCTCTTATATCAGCAGGAATACGCTCAAGTGCCATAACAGCACATGCTCCGGCTTCTTCGGCAATCTTAGCCTGTTCAGGAGTAGTAACATCCATAATTACTCCACCTTTTAACATTTGTGCAAGTTCCTTGTTAAGCTTATATCTGTTTTCCATTTTTTAATCCTCCGTTTTTTAATGATAGTATGTGTTATTGAAAAATAATTTTCAACCAAACCAAAGGATGCGTTTGGATGGTTAAAGTTAAATTTAATTAGCTTGAAACACATTATAAGCACAATCTGACAATGATAAAATATTCAAAAATAATATTTATATTAATGTCAGATTACAAACTGACCTTATTCGTAAATGAGAAAACATTAATACCAGATTTATACAAAGTATTTTTGAACATATGCAGATATGTTGCAAAAAAACAAATATACTGCAAAAAACAAATGTGTTGCAAAAAAACAAATATGCTGCAGTAAAACAGATAGAATAAAATTGATGGGATAAGTTAGGATTAAAGAATATAAGAGGGCATTAACGGATTGTTTTTTGACAGTTATAGTAATTAGTGTTAATATTAATTATAGATTATATGGAAGGGGGATAA
>CAJJNI010000123.1 GCA_905193085.1 uncultured Lachnospiraceae bacterium
GCCATCTTTGTAAAGAAAGATGGCTTTTTTTAGTATAAATCAACGGCGAAGTGAGGAAATGGAAATGAAAAAATTTGAAAAAGATATAAATACTATGCTTATTGATACATGTACAAGGGAGGAGTCGATTATAGATGTGGATTGATGTCTTCCTCGCAATTTCAGGTTTTAGTGCAGGTTCAGCAGTCTCATGTGGCGTATTTGCTATATTAGTAAAGCTTGGTGTATTCACAAGAATAGTAGAATTTTTAAGAGAAGCTAAGAATATTCGCCTTTTGGAAAGTTTTATGGTGTTTGGAGGTATTGCTGGAAATCTCATAACAGTATTTACATTTGATTTGCCATTTGACATTGTCGGACTTATAATAGCAGGATTTTTTTGGGGAATGTATATCGGGTGGCTGAATATGGCTCTTGCAGAGACTTTGAGTATGTTCTCTGTAGTGTTTAGAAGAATAAAATTAAAATATGGGCTTGGAATAACCATTATTTTTATTGCACTTGGTAAACTTGCCGGTTCAATGTTCTACTTTTATAAAAAATGGGGCATATAAGTTTAGGATAATTAAAATATTGCACAATTTTGTCCATGTAATAAAGACATATTATATTTTGTTTTTCATAATGTGTTTCATTTGTAAACAAGATGAGATTATTTTTGTGCATTTATCTGTATTTGCTCATCTATAGTAAGATATATATAAAAACGATATTAATTAGGATATTAAAAGAAAAAAGTTATAATTTAGAAAGAGGTATAATCAGATGGATAATAAAGAAAAACAGAAATATCAGGAGTATATAGAAAATTTAACGCCAAAGCATAATCTGCCTAAAAATATGGCAAAGGCTTTTCTGACAGGTGGAATAATATGTACGATTGGACAGTGTATATTGTATGTTGGAGAAATGTTAGAGCTTGAAAAAGACATAGCGGCTTCATGGAGCAGTCTGATTTTAATTTTGACAAGTATAGTGCTTACCGGTTTTAATATTTTTCCATCAATTGCAAAGTTTGGTGGAGCAGGAGCACTCGTTCCGATTACAGGATTTGCAAATGGAGTTGCGGCTCCGGCTATTGAGTATAAGAAAGAAGGCCAGGTGTTTGGAATAGGCTGCAAAATATTTACCATTGCAGGACCGGTTATTTTATATGGAATATTTACAAGCTGGATTCTGGGACTGATTTACTGGATTTTAAAGATGGTGGGAATACTTTAATATAAGAAAGTAAAAAAGCTGCTCTGATATTGATATGTACAGGTATTTTTAATACATATCATTTCAGAACAGCTTTAAATGTTATTTTAAATAACCTTTGTAGTCATCGACATGCAGCATTTCTTTTGCATGCTGTACTAATTCGGCTGATGGTGGTTCAACATCATTTAACTGATAAGGTATTCCTAAAACCTCCCATTTACCAACACCGAGAGTGTGATATGGTAAAATATCCACACGCTGTATGTTGTTCAGGGATTTAAGGAAAGTGTCTAATCTGCTTAAATATTTGTCATCTGAATTGATTCCAGGAACAAGTACATGTCTTATCCACACAGGCTTATTGATATCAGATAAATATTTAGCTAAAGCCAGAATATTTTCATTGGTGCAGGCTGTAAGTTTTTTATGAGCCTCATCATCAATGTGTTTTATGTCTAATAATAATATGTCTGTATATTTCATCAGCTCTTCAAATTTTCCGAAAAATGGCTGTTCAAAAGTGAAAGGATTACCTGATGTATCAATACAGGTATTAACCCCCTGTTCTTTAGCCAAACGGAATAATTCTGTTAAGAAATCTATCTGGAGTAAAGGTTCTCCACCACTTACCGTAATCCCGCCTTTATCTTTCCAATAGCTTTTATAACGAATAGCCTTGGAGAGCATTTCTTCAGGAGTAGCAGTAAATGCATCATCAGAAGTCATATTCCATGTGTCTGGATTGTGACAGAACTGACAGCGCATTTTGCAGCCCTGAACAAATATGATAAAGCGTAATCCAGGACCGTCTACAGAGCCAAATGACTCTGTAGAATGAATAAGTCCCTTCATAATTACATTGTCTTATGACATGAACGAGCGATAACATCTAACTGCTGCTCGCGTGTCAAGTCGATAAATTTAACAGCATAACCTGATACACGGATTGTGAAGTTTGCATATTCTGGTTTTTCTGGATGTTCCATAGCATCCTTTAATTTTTCAATACCAAATACATTTACATTTAAGTGATGTGCACCCTGATCGAAGTATCCGTCTAATACATTTACAAGAGTACCAACTCTTTCTGTATCATCTTTACCAAGAGTATCAGGATGAATTGTCTGAGTATTAGAAATACCATCAAGTGCATATTCATAAGGTAATTTAGCTAATGAGTTAAGTGAAGCTAAAAGACCATTTTTCTCAGCACCGTAACATGGGTTAGCACCTGGAGATAATGGTTCTCCGGCAGCTCTTCCGTCTGGAAGTGCACCTGTTGCTTTTCCGTAAACTACATTAGATGTAATTGTAAGGATTGATGTTGTAGGTTCTGAGTTACGATATGTGTGATGTTTAGCAATCTTCTTAAGGAATGTCTTAAGTAACCAGACTGCAATGTCATCAGCACGGTCATCATCGTTACCATAACGAGGGAAGTCTCCTTCGATTTCGTAATCAACTACAAGACCATCTTCATCACGAACTGTTTTAACTTTAGCATATTTAATAGCACATAATGAGTCTACTACATGTGAGAATCCTGCGATACCTGTAGCAAATGTTCTCTTAACATTTGTATCGATAAGAGCAAGTTCTGCTGCTTCATAGTAGTATTTGTCATGCATATAATGGATTAAGTTAAGTACATTTACATATAATCCGGCTAACCATTCCATCATATCATCATATTTAGCCATTACTTCATCATAATCAAGATATTCAGAAGTAATAGGAGCATAGTCAGGACCAACCTGTTCTTTTAATTTCTCATCTACACCACCATTGATAGCGTAAAGAAGACATTTAGCAAGGTTAGCTCTTGCTCCGAAGAACTGCATTTCCTTACCTGTCTGTGTAGCTGATACACAACAGCAGATTGAGTAATCGTCACCCCATACAGGACGCATTACATCGTCATTTTCATACTGAATAGAACTTGTCTCAATTGAAATATGAGCAGCATATTTCTTGAAGTTCTCTGGAAGTCTTGAAGAATAAAGTACTGTAAGGTTTGGTTCTGGTGAAGGTCCCATGTTCTCTAATGTGTGTAAGAAACGGAAGCAGTTCTTTGTAACCATTGAACGTCCGTCCATACCAAGACCTGCAACTTCAAGTGTAGCCCATACAGGGTCACCTGAGAATAATTCGTTGTATGAAGGAATACGAGCGAATTTAACCATACGGAATTTCATTACTAAGTGGTCAATTAACTCCTGAGCTTCTTTCTCTGTGATAGTACCATTCTCTAAATCTCTCTGGATGTAGATATCAAGGAATGTTGAAACACGACCAACACTCATTGCAGCACCGTTCTGAGTCTTGATAGCTGAGAGGTAACCAAAGTATAACCACTGTACAGCTTCTTTTGCGTTCTTAGCTGGTTTTGAAATATCATAGCCATAGCTTTCAGCCATAACTTTCATTTCTTTTAAGCAGTTAATCTGAGCAGTAATCTCTTCTCTTAAACGGATTACATCATCTGTCATGACGCCGCATCCGCAGTTAGCGAAATCTTTCTGTTTCTCTTCAATAAGAAAATCAATACCATAAAGAGCAATACGACGATAATCACCAACGATACGACCACGACCATAAGTATCAGGAAGTCCTGTGATGATATGAGCATGACGAACTTTCTTCATCTCAGGTGTGTAAGCATCAAATACTGCCTGGTTATGTGTCTTATGATATTTTGTGAAAATCTCATGTAATTTAGGGTCTGGTGTATAACCATAAGTTGTACATGACTGTTCAGCCATTTTAATACCACCATAAGGCATAAATGCACGTTTAAGTGGCTTGTCTGTCTGAAGACCTACAACTTTTTCAAGGTCTTTGTCTGCTTCACTGATATATCCTGGTTTATGTGATGTGATTGAAGAAACAATTTCAGTGTCCATATCAAGAACACCGCCTTTAGCTCTTTCTTCTTTCTGTAATCCCTGTAAAATTCCCCAAAGTTTGTTAGTTGCATCTGTTGGTCCTTCCAGGAATGACTCATCACCATCATATGGTGTGTAGTTAGCCTGTATGAACTCTCTTACATCAACTTCTTCTTTCCATTTCTTTCCTTCAAAGCCGTTCCATTCATCTCTTTGAATCATTGATTTGCATCCTCCTGTTCTTTTGGCGGCAAATCTTTAAAGCCGTCACTAGATTTGTATTTTCTTTACACTCTCATTCTATCACTCTTTTCATAAAGGTCAATGTAAAAATGACAAAAATTATGTAAAATACATAATTAGTTTATAGAATGTTTATAAAGTTATAAACTGATTATAAACAGAGTTTATAAAATGTTAATAAGTATAAAAAGTGCCTTAAAACAGGCATTTTTTGATACTAATTCCTTGTTATTCTATAGGAATATATATGTACATAAGGTAAATATTTTCAGCTGCTTTTTTGAAATTTTCAAGTGTGACTATTATTCGTACGGTACCTGTGACTTTATAATTTGCTTCCAGTACATATTTACGTATTGTTTCTAAATACTCAGGAAGATTGCGGTACTGTAATTCTTTGTGAAGGCATACATATCTTTGTTTTGGAAGCTCATCAAGTGATTTATAATTTTCAAAATCAAAAACAGAATGTCCGCATAACATAAATGTTCCACTGGTAAAATCTTCCGGTTCCATTGCGAGCGCAAGCGGGAAGTTAATTATTTTATTATCTGTCCTGGTTCTGTTATACCTTGTAATATGTGTTGTCATATTTAGAACACTTTTTTCATCGTAAATATCCATTTTTGTTTTTGAATAAGTGTAATTATGAGGAATTACAGGGTAATCCACAACAAAAATTTCTGATTTCGAAGCTTCATGTGGCAGATTTTCTCTTATATCAAGAATTGCTTTAGTCATTTTATAGTAGTGCGCTATTCTTGATGTGAGAAGCTTATAACGGTTCAGGCAGTGTTTTAATATTTCAGACTGTGTTATATTTTCGTTTACTAAAAGTTCCTGGATTTCTTTTATTGTTGTTCCTGATTTTTGAAGCATTTTAATAAAATAAAAATATCCAAACTGGTCATTGCAGTAGTATTTGTAACCGTTTTCGGTTATTTTGCATGGGAGCAGAAGGTTGTTTTTATTATAAAATCTTAAAGTTTCTTTTGTGATACCGCATAATTTTGCAAAATTACCTGAGGAGTAAAGGTTTTCATCTTTTTTTTCAATAAAAGGATTTTCATGCAAAGGAGAAAATTTTCCGGGTATTTTATCAGGGGCAGCGTCTGTAATTGGTATTGCAATTCTTATGTTACAATTAGTATTTTGAGGATTTTTAAAATTTAAAGCCATTACACTTATATGGATATGTTCATAGTTTTTTACATAAATATTATTGTCAGCCATATATTGATGTAATCCGTCAAGAACATTTTTTATGTTTCCGAGTTGGCCGTTAAAAGTATAGAGAATACTTTTTTTCATTGTAATGTTTTTAAAAGGTTCTTTTGGGGAAATTACAAATTTTAAAGTATAGTAAGCATTGATGTAATAAGTTCCATTGTAAAACTGCTCTGAATTAATACGCATTGAAAATGGAATAATTGTTATGTTGTCAGCATTTAATGAATTAACTGTATGTGTAACAAATTTATCAATGGCTTCTTTGGAAAATGCTGGCACTGGTTTATCAAGCTTTGTAACAAGCGAGGGTGGATAAAAGAAATCAACAATATAAGGGGTATTGTATTCAAACTGCGAAAAGTAATCATTGTGTTCAATTGAATTTACAAGATATTGTTCTTTTTTTTGTGCGGATTGAAGTTTTTGTGCCAGGGCTGGTTTTTGGATTTTCAGAATTTGAGAAAAACCTGTACATTCATTATTTAAAATCTCTCTGATTTCGTCAAGTGTGTAATCATTGAATCTTACTAAAATAATTATAACAGACATATAATATATCTGTTCAGGAAGATAATATCTGTAACCGGTATTAATATCTTTATAGCTTGGTTTCAATATATTTTCTTTATCATAGAAACGCAGGCGTTCTTTTGGTACACCTGTTAATTTTGAAAATTTATCTATAGAAAGATAAACTATATTTTTGTTACTCATTAAACTCTCTCCCTTCAGTTTAACCGGGTAAATAATGTTGTATTATCCGGTAATGAGTTGCTGTTATGAAATGTATATTAAGTTGTAATTTGCAAAAATTATCGAAAAAAATAAAAAAATCACAAAAAAAGCTTGACTTTATAGTTGGTACACACTTTATTATACAGTTGTGGTTGAGTTACCACATAAAGTTTTTTCTCAAGTTATTTTATTTGAAAATGCTTGTATCAACTTCCCCTTTCAAAAAGAGATGCTTCCCTTGAGCGTCTCTTTTTATTTGCATGAAAAATTAGCCAAAGTCAGTGCTTTCACGAGACTTTGACGAGTTTGTTTTCCAAAAACCATCTTTTATTATATCATAAATTTCCCAAAATAAATAAAATAATTTCATATTTGACAAAAAATTAAAAACTATTATAATTATCTAAGATGTAAAACTGACATTAGGTTTACATAGTATGAATTAAAAATGGGAGGTTATACAATGGGCGAGAAACTTACTAAAAGTGATGTAGAGAAAATAGAGGCCGAGATTGAACACCGCAAGCTTGTAGTAAGACATGAGGCAATAGAAGATGTCAAAGAAGCAAGGTCACATGGTGATTTAAGTGAAAATTTTGAGTACCATGCTGCAAAAAAATATAAAAACCAGAATGAGAGCCGCATCAGATATCTGGAGAGAATGTTGAAAAATGCTGAGATAATTGATGATGCGTCCTCAGAGGACGAAGTTGGTTTAAATAATACGGTTACTATATATATAGAAGAAGATGACGAGACAGATGTATTTAAGCTTGTAACAAGTATAAGAGGAAATTCTCTTAAAGGTTATATAAGTACAGAATCACCGCTTGGGGCTGCAATACTTGGCAAAAAAGTCGGAGAAAAGGCATATGTTAAAGTAAATGATAATTACGGTTACGAGGTTGAAATTAAAAAAATTGATAAAACTACAACTGATGATGGTGATGAAATAAGACAGTATTAATAGGAGAAGGGCCGGAGCGTAAGCTCCGGCTGCTTGT
>CAJJNI010000124.1 GCA_905193085.1 uncultured Lachnospiraceae bacterium
GTCAGCTTTTAAATAATATCGAGACAGCTTCTGTATTTGAAAAAAGTGAAGTTAAAGTTTGGGAATGTCGTAACTGTGGACATATAGTTGTTGGTACAAAAGCACCTCAGGTATGTCCTGTATGTAATCATCCACAGAGCTATTTTGAAGTTCGTGAAGAGAACTATTAGTATTTTACTTGATTAATAAATTGTTACACTTTTTTATTATGGTTAAATTTTTATTATAGAAGTAATTATTGATTTGCTTATTTGTATCATAGAACTGTGTAGTAAAATGTGAAAAAATATAGTAAACAGTGTAAAAATGTAGCAAAATGTGGACAGAAATAGTAAACAGTGTAAAAAATAACATTATATAGAAAAAGTTATAAAAAGACAGGAGAGATTTAAAAACTTCCTGTCTTTTTATTCTATCTTTCAAAATGTGTTTCCTTTGAAAACAAAAGGATATTATTTTTGTACATTTTTCTGTATTTGCATACTTATAGTTAACTGAATAAAATCAAATGATAAAGTAAATACTAAACTTGGTCTATAGAATAAATAAAAGGAGTATTGATATGGAAGAAAGAGAAGATACTTTATCATTGCTTAGAGAATGTAATTCGGGAATACAGATGGGAGTCAGCGCAATAGAAGATGTCATTGATAAAATTGAGAGTCCGAAGTTAAAAGAAGAGCTTGAAAGTTCTATGAAAGAGCATGAAAGACTTGGAAATGAAACGCATGATTTATTAAATGAATTAGGCGAAAAAGTTGAAGAAACCCATCCTATAGCGAAAGAAATGTCTAAAATGAAAACGAGTGTAAAAATGGCGTTGGATGAAAATGATAAAACAGCAGCCGGTTTGATTTCAGACGGATGTCATATGGGAATTAAATCGTTAAGTAAATATTTGAATATGTACGAAAAAGCAGGGGAAAAGTCAAAAGATATTGCAAGAAAACTTATATCTATGGAAGATAGTCTTGACAAAAAAATGAGATGTTATCTCTAAAAAATATTTCTAAAAAAATTAAATTTCTTTATTAATATTACAAATTATGTTATCATAAAAAGAAAAAGGGTACACATATCAAAAGGAGGTTATTGATTTAATAACATTACCTTTTGATATGTGTTTAAAATATGCAGAAAAATAACCAAAAGAAAGAATAAGGAGAAAGTACGAAAATGAAATTAATGATTGCGTCGGATATTCATGGAAGTGCAAAGTGGTGTCAGAAGCTGTTAGACAGATTTGAAGAGGAAAGTCCCGAAAAAATATTGCTGCTTGGAGACATACTTTATCATGGCCCGAGGAATGATTTGCCGGACGAATATGCACCTAAAAAAGTAATTAAAATGCTTAATGATATAAAAGACAGCATAATGTGTATCAGAGGAAACTGTGATACGGAAGTTGACCAGATGGTGTTGGAGTTTCCTATTATGTCAACCACAATGAGCTTGTTTTTAGATGGACATTTTATTTATGTTTCACATGGACATGTTGAAAATCCGGATAATCCGCCATACCTGACAAAAAAACAGATTTTATTAAATGGACATACTCATGTTGCAATGTGTAAGGAATATGATAATTTCATATATATGAATCCGGGTTCTGTTTCAATACCGAAAAATGAAACTAAGAGGGGATATATGATTTATGAAAATCACAGGTTTGAGTGGAAAGACCTTGAAGGAAATTCATATATGAAATATGATATGGATTAGGATTAGAAGACGGCTTTAAGACAGGAGAAATATATGGTAACAATCAGTATTTGTATGATAGTAAAAAATGAAGAAAAACATCTTGCCAGATGTCTTGATTCTATAGCAGACCTTGCAGAAGAGCTTATAATCGTTGATACCGGCTCGACTGACAGGACTAAGGAAATTGCTGCAAAATATAATGCCAGAATATATGATTTTAAATGGAATGGAGATTTTTCAGATGCAAGAAATTTTTCCTTTTCAAAAGCAACTAAAGAATATATATATCAGGCAGATGCCGATGAAGTATTAGATGAGACTAACAGAATGCGGTTTAAAATGTTAAAACAGGCAATGGATAAAAGGGTTGATATAGTGCAGATGTTTTACTGTAATCAGCTAGAATTCAATACTGTTTATAATCAGGATAAAGAGTATCGTCCAAAAATGTACAAAAGACTCAGGGAATTTTATTTTGAAGACCCGATTCACGAACAGGTCAGGCTTACACCGGTTATATTTGACAGTGATGTAGAAATTTTACATATGCCTGACAGGGCACATTCACAGAGAGATTTTGCTGGTTTTCTGATGATGATAAAAAAAGGGCTGCCTGTTTCAAAAAGACTTCATAACATGTATGCAACGGAACTTGTAATTGCAGGTGAAGATAAAGATTTTCTTGATGCAAAAGAATTTTTCACACAGTCAGTAACTGATGAAAACAGAACAATTGAAGAAATAAAAGAAGCCGCGCTTATTCTTGTGAAAGCCGCACATATAGAAAACGATATTTCTGCTATGTTTAAATATTCATTAAAAGATGTTGCAACAGATGCAAGCAGTGAGATGTGTTATGAAATTGGAGAATATTTTTACGAACAGGGAGATTATAATGAAGCTGCGTTGTGGTATTACAACAGCATTTATGAGTGCAAACCGATTGTGTATGAGAAAATCAGAGATGTTTATGCAAAAGAGCAGCTTGCAAACTGTTATGAGATGTTTGGAAATCATGCAGAAGCTAAGAAAATTCGCGATGAATTAGAGTAATCCGTAGGCATCATAGTTGGGGACTTTTGACTCTGGCATCATATAAATAAGATAATAAGTAATGTAGAAAAATAATACAGAAAAATAACACAAAAAAATAATACAGATGATACAAGGAGAAAATGGTTTGTTAAAAGTTAAAGATATTACGATTGGAGAGGGAAGACCTAAAATTTGTGTTCCGCTTATAGGAACAACTAAAGAAGAACTTATAAAAGAAGCAAAAATTGTACTTGAAAGCGGTGCAGAGCTTGCTGAAATCAGGATTGATTATTTTGTGAAAGAAAATGGTCTGAATGATGTCTGTGAAACGCTTAAGGTTTTGAGAAAAGAACTTGATTCACTGCCTGCTATATTTACATTCAGAACAAAAAACGAAGGCGGAGAGTGCGAAATCAGTGAAGAAGATTATGAAAGGCTCATATCAGATACTGCTGACAATGGGCTTGCAGACATAATTGATATAGAATATAATATGGGAAAAGCATATGTTACCGGTTTGTGTGAGAAGTTAAAGAAAACCGGTGTGATAAGTCTTGTTTCAAACCATGATTTTCAGAAGACAATTTCAAAAGATGATTTAAAAGAACGTATGTACGATATGAAAAAATGCGGTGCAGATATTGTAAAAGTAGCAATGATGCCCCGGACAAAAGCAGATGTTTTTAATCTGCTTGAAGTTACTGAAGATATGAGTAATAAGTTAAAGACACCTGTTATCACAATGTCTATGGGAAAACTGGGTGCAATATCAAGACTGTGTGGTGAATTTAGTTCAAGTGCTGTTACTTTTGCAACTGTCGGTAAATGTTCAGCACCGGGTCAGATGCCTGTTGATAAAGTGAAAGAATGTCTGGAACTTATACATAACCAGATGAAATAAGAGGTCTTTCACAATCAAAGAGCAGGCAAAAATAATAACAATAATACCAGATAACTGGAATAAAGAGAAAATCAGCAAAATCAAAATAAAATAAGCAGGAGGAATTTTAAATATGGATAATGTAGGATTATTAAAAATAATAGAAAAATTCAAACTGGAAAATCTTGTGCCGGAAGTTGACCCGACACAGATTTTAGTAACACAGCCAGATGTAAACAGGCCGGCTCTGCAGCTTGCAGGTTACTATGAACATTTTGACAGCGAGAGAATACAGATAATCGGATATGTGGAATACACATATATGCAGCAGCTTTCAGAAGAGGAAAGAAGCCAGACATATGAAGCTTTACTGTCTTATAATATTCCGTGTATAATATTCTGCCGTGATATAGACCCTGATGAAGATTTTCTGCGAATTGCAAAAGAACATGAAATTCCGGTACTTAGAACAAAGAAGACAACATCTTCATTTATGGCAGAAATAATCAGATGGTTAAATGTACAGCTTGCGCCAATGATTTCAATTCATGGTGTACTGGTTGATGTCTGTGGTGAAGGTCTTCTTATTATGGGTGAGAGTGGAATCGGTAAGAGCGAGGCTGCACTTGAGCTTATAAAGCGAGGTCACAGATTAGTGTCTGATGATGTTGTTGAAATAAGAAAAGTAAGCGATGATACACTTATTGGTTCTGCGCCTGATATTACAAAACATCTTATCGAGCTTCGGGGAATTGGAATTATTGATATTAAGACAATTTTTGGTGTTCAGAGTGTAAAAGAAACACAGGGAATCGATTTGGTAATAAAACTCGAAGAATGGAGCAGGGAAAAAGAATATGACCGTCTTGGAATGGAAGAAGATTATGCAGAATTTCTTGGAAATAAAGTAGTATGTCATTCTATTCCAATAAGACCTGGTCGTAACCTGGCGATTATCTGTGAGACAGCCGCAATAAATTATCGTCAGAAGAAGATGGGCTATAATGCAACAGAAGAATTATTCAGAAGAGTCCAAAAGAGTCTGGGAAATAATTAAAAATAGCGGTAAATGGGGCTGATATAATGAAAAAACAGATAATTGCAGGTATAGATGTTGGTGGAACAGCTGTTAAAATGGGATTTTTTACAACAGATTATGAGCTTCTGGAAAAATGGAGCACAGATACAAAAAAATCATTTTCGGCAGATGAACTTGTCGAAGAGATAGCAGAGTCTGTTAAGAATAAGTTGAAAGAAAAGACATATGATAATTGTGAGCTCATTTCTGCCGGAATGGGAGTTCCTGGTTCTGTAAGTGACGGACTTGTTACATATGCACCAAATATAAGATGGGAAAATTTTGATGCGGCAGGACATCTTGGAAAGCTTCTTAATATTCCGGTTGCAATACAAAATGATGCAAATACAGCGGCATACGGTGAATTAAAATGTGGAAGTGCAAAAGGGAAAACTTCAATATGTTTTGTCACACTTGGAACCGGTGTAGGCGGCGGAATGGTTACGAATAATCATATAATTAATGGTTTTTGCGGCTGTGGCGGTGAAATCGGTCACATTACAGTCAACAAAAACGAAACAAAAAAATGCGGCTGCGGAAGGTGTGGCTGTCTTGAACAATATGTGTCCGCAACAGGGATTGCAAATATGGCACATGAATTTATGAATAAAGATACTGACAGAACATCAGTTCTGTACAACTATGATAAAATAACTGCAAAAGAAGTATTTGACGCAGCCAAAGCAAAGGATAAATTGTCTCTTGAAATAGCAGATAAATTTGGGCAGATATTAGGTCTTGCCCTGTCAAATATTGCATGTGTTTTTAATCCACAGATAATAGTAATAGGCGGCGGTGTTTCAGCAGCAGGAAATATAATCATAGATTATGTTCAGAAATATTTCATGGAAAATGCATATTCTGCATGTAAAAATACGGAATTTGCAATTGCATCACTGGGAAACGATGCAGGTATATATGGAGCTGCCTGTATCGCTCAAAATAAATTTTAATATAATTATGGAGGAAGAATGATGGCAGAAGAAAAATATGTATTTGAGGAAAGAAAGAGAATAAAATTTTTGGCATTACCGTGGACATTTACTAAGTATTTTATTTCAGATGATAATGTTCTTGTAAGAAAATGCTTTTTAAACAGAGAAGAAAATGACTGCTATATGTATAAAATACAGGATGTTACATTAAACGAAAGCCTTATGCAGAGAATGTTTCATACAGGTACGGTAACATGCCATACAGGTGATGTGACAGATAAAATTCTTGTTATACAGAATGTAAAAAATGCAAAACAGATAAAAGAATATCTGCTTAAGGCATCAGAAGAAGCAAGACTTAGGAGAAGAACAGTTAATACACTTGACATAGGTGCTGCTGATGATTTAGATGATATTGACAATTAATGCTTGCATTTAAGCTGAAAGTGTGATACAATACATATTGAAAGATGTGAGTTAAAGTAAAGGAGTGGACGAAGAAGTCCACTCCTTTATGTTTACGCAATTAGAAAGAAGGTGTGATTTGATGTCAAAAAGAGAAGAGTACGAACAGAAGACAGAGGCAATTTTGCAGCCAATAGTAGACAGATATGGTTTTGAACTTGTAGATGTGGAATATGTTAAAGAAGGCAGCAACTGGTATTTGAGAGCCTATATTGATAAAGATGGTGGAATATTTGTTAATGATTGTGAGTTAGTGCACAGAGAATTAAGTGATATTCTTGATGAACAGGATTTTGTAGAAGATTCTTATATTTTAGAGGTAAGTTCTCCGGGACTTTTAAGACCACTCAAAAAAGAAAAAGATTTTAAACGCAGCTTATCAAAAGAAGTTGAAATAAGAACATTTAAAAAGATTGATAAAAGAAAAGAATTTCGTGGTGTTTTAACAGCATATGATGATAAAACTGTTACAATTATAGAGGATAATGACGAAGAACTTAAGCTTGACAGAAAAGATATAGCGCTAATTCATCTTGCGTTTGACTTTTAAGCAGATAACAGCAATTATTATTTAGGAGGAAATAAATAAAAATGAATACAGAATTAAAAGAGGCGTTGGACATTCTTGAAAAAGAAAAGGATATCAGTAAAGAGACTCTGTTAGAAGCAATAGAGAACTCACTTATAACAGCATGTAAAAATCATTTCGGAAAAGCTGATAACATGAAAGTTACAGTTGACAGAGAAACATGTGACTTTAATGTCCTGGCTGAGAAGACTGTTGTAGAGGAAGTTACTGATGATGTAGAACAGATAAGCCTTGCAAAAGCAAAACTCATCAACTCATCATATGAGGTAGGCGATATCGTAAATATTCCGATTAACTCAAAAGAATTTGGAAGAATTGCAACTCAGAATGCCAAAAATGTTATTTTACAGAAAATTCGTGAAGAAGAAAGAAAAGTATTGTTCAATCAGTATTATGAAAAAGAAAAAGATGTTGTTACCGGTATTGTCCAGAGATATGTAGGAAAAAATATCAGCATTAATCTTGGAAAAGTAGATGCTATTCTTACAGAGAGTGAACAGGTAAAAGGTGAAGTTTTCAGACCTACTGAAAGAATCAAGCTTTATATTCTTGAAGTTAAAGATACACAGAAAGGACCAAGAATTACTGTT
>CAJJNI010000125.1 GCA_905193085.1 uncultured Lachnospiraceae bacterium
GAAGATCCGACACAGATTGTTGCCGCGCCTGCAGGTTATTTCATGGCCCCCACTGGAGAGGAAAGAATCGGTGATGTATCCCTTATCTTATTCTTTTGTATAAAAAAATGATTTTAATCTCTCATAACCAAATTGTCTGTAATTTGATATCTGCTCTGTACTTCCAATAAATAAAACTCCACCATTTACAAGTGATTTATTAAATTTATCATAAATATCATCTTTTGCCTCATCTGTGAAATAGATAACTACATTTCGACAAACTATAAGATGACATCCCTGTGGATATGTATCTTTTAAAAGATTATGTTTCTTAAACTCTACCTGTTTCTTTATCTCATCACTAATCTGATATGACGGACCAATCTGTTTAAAATATTTCTTTTTAAATTCTTCCGGAACATTAGCAATACTCTTTGCATTATATAATCCCATTCTTGCTTTATCAAGAACCTGATTATCTATATCTGTTGCTATAATTTTAATTTTATTAATCGGTATGTGTTTTGAAAATGCCATAACAAGAGAATATGGCTCATCACCTGTAGAACAGGCAGCACTCCATATTTTAAGATTAGTACCGTATTTTTTGACAAGAACAGGAATAATTTCTTCATCAAGAAGTTTCCACTGCTCAGGATTTCTATAAAATTCCGACACATTAATTGTCAGATAATTAACAAATTCTTCAAATAAATTTTTATCAGCCTTAATAGCTGCAACAAATTCTTCATATGACGACATGCTGTGTCTTTTTATCAGAGTATCAATTCTTCTTCTCATCTGACGCTCTTTATAAGAATCCAAGTCAATACTTGTCAAAGTAAAAACTTTCTTCTTAAAGCCTTCATAATCATCCATAACCTGCTTCTCCTTCTGATTTTATTATATGATGCTCAATACTTTATTTTAAAACACCCCCGGACACTGCACCTACATAATACAATAAATTAGCAAATGTATATACAGTGTACCGGAGGCTGATTATTTCATTTATAAAATTAATTACTCTTCTGTTGTCTCTTCTTCTGATGCATTATCAGCTAATAAAGCTTTCATGCTAAGGCTGATTTTCTTATCAGCTTCATTTAAATCAACAACTTTAGCTTCAATTTCCTCTCCTACAGACAATACATCTGAAGGTTTTTCAATATGCTCTTTAGCAATCTGAGAAACATGAAGTAATGCATCAATTCCTGGCTCAAGCTCTACAAAAGCACCAAAATCAATCATTCTTGCAACTTTACCTTTAACTACATTACCTACAGCATATTTCTCTGATGCATGTAACCATGGATTAGCTTCAGGGAATTTAAGACTTAAAGCAATCTTCTCACCGTTGATATCTTTAATGAGAACTTTTACTGTATCTCCTACATTAAATACTTTCTTAGGATTCTCAACTCTTCCCCATGACATTTCTGAAATATGAAGAAGTCCGTCTGCTCCGCCTAAATCAATGAATGCACCGAAGTCTGTTACATTCTTAACAACACCTTCAACTGTATCTCCTACATTGATTCTTGCAAATAATTCTTTCTGTTTTTCTTTCTTAGCTGCAACTAAAAGCTGCTTTCTGTCACCGATAATACGACGACGACGAGGATTAAACTCGCTGATTACAAATTCAATTTCCTGTCCTGTATATTTAGATAAGTCCTTTTCATATGTGTCTGAAACAAGACTTGCAGGAATAAATATACGTGACTCCTCATAAACAACGCTTAAACCACTTGGAACTGCCTGTGTAACTTTAGCTTTAAGAACTTCCTTGTTATTGAAAGCTTCTTCAAGTCTTGCATTTCCTTTGTCAGCAAGAAGTCTCTTATATGTTAATGATACCTGACCATCACCATCATTAAGTTTTAACACTTTAGCTTTCATTGTGTCGCCAACTTTAACCACTGTTGTTAAATCAATATCTGGTACACTTGAATATTCATTCTTAGTAATGATACCTTCTGACTTATAACCTATATCTAAAATGATCTGATCATTTTTAACATCGATTACAGTGCCTTCGACTTCCTCTCCCGTACGTATTGTTTTCATTGATTGATCAATTAATTCATCAAAGCTTAATTCTTCTGACATTGTCAAAAACCTCCTGGATTATAGTATTTGGGGTCGATGCCCCTGCGGTAATACCTACATTACGAACGGATTTTAATTTCTGCAAATCCAAGTCACCGAGTGTCTGTATATAGTAAGTATTTTCACATTCTTTTTTTGATATTTCAAATAACTTTTGCGTATTGGAACTATGCCTGCCGCCAATGACAATCATAGCATCCGATTCTCTGGCAAGATTCGCAGCTTCACTCTGCCTTTCCTCCGTTGCATTGCAAATCGTATTTAAAACAATTATATCATAACTCTTTTTTGAAATAATTTCAACTAATTCTTTAAATTTATTGTAATTAAATGTCGTTTGTGAGACAATGCATACTAAATTTGTATCTTTTGCCTTAAATTTTTCTGCTTCATCTGCATTTTCTATAACACTGACACTTCCACTGCCGCATGCCCAGCCTTTTATTCCTTCGACCTCCGGATGCTTATCATTACCGATTATTACGACATGATAACCTTCTTTGGTCTTTTCTGAGACTATTTTATGAATTTTCTTCACAAAAGGACATGTTGCATCTACAATTCGACAGCCGCGCTTTTCAAGACGGTCTATAATACCTTTTGGAACACCATGCGACCTTATAATTACAGTTCCTGATTCCATGTTATCTATTGACTCATCATCTTCTATTACAATAACGCCTCTGCTTTTTAAATCTTCAACAACCTGTTCGTTATGGATAATAGGACCATATGTATATATTCTGGCACCATCATTATCCTCTAACTGCTCATATACTTTTTCAACAGCCCGTTTTACACCAAAACAAAAACCCGCTGTCTTAGCTAATGTTACTTCCATTGTCTGATTTATAACCTTTCATCATTTATTATATAAAGAAATTATCTCAGCAACAACTTCATCAATTGTCATGAAGGATGAATCTATAAGTACAGCATCATCTGCCTGACAGAGTGGAGAAATTTCTCTGTTCATGTCTCTTTCGTCCCTGATTCTTATATCTTCTTTTATTTCATCAAGATTGCTCTCAATTCCTTTTGCCACTAATTCATCATATCTTCGTTTTGCACGGACATCAACTGATGCCGTAAGAAATACTTTTAATTCTGCATCCGGCAGTATCTTTGTTCCGATATCCCTTCCGTCCATAACAACATCAGCCTCATTTGCAATATATTTCTGCAAATCAAGTAATTTTTCGCGCACATCACCGTTTACAGCAACATTAGACGCCATTTTTCCAACAGCCTCATCTCTTAAATGAGATGTTACATTTTTACCATTTAAAATTACCTGCTGATTTCCATCTTCATAACTTATACGGATATCCATCTGCGCACATAAAACTTTTACATTGATACCATCAAGGCTTTCTATTCCATTTTCAATAAAAAAATATGCTATCGCTCTGTACATGGCACCTGTGTCCACATAAATAAAGTCTAATTCTCTTGCTAATTTTTTTGCGATAGTGCTTTTTCCGGCTCCCGCCGGTCCATCAATTGCAATGTTGTATCCCATTTTTCTCCTCCATATCATATTACAAATTTATTTTTAAACATATTGTTATTTATCTATAACAATATTGCTTATTTATACCGAATTACCCGCAAGAAAACCCGTTGACCATGCTATCTGCAGGTTATATCCGCCTGTAAGAGCATCTAAATCAAGCACTTCCCCGACAAAGAACAGATTTCTGCATAACTTTGATTCCATAGAAGAGGGATTTATCTCTTTTACACTGACTCCACCTTTAGTTATGACAGCTTCATTATAACTTCTGAAACCGTTAAAAGTCATTGTGAAATTCTTGAAACAATAAACAAGCCTTGCCCTCTCTTCTTTAGTTATCTCATTTATCTTTTTCTCGCTGTCAATACCCGCATAATTCAAAAATACATTGTGCATTTTTGAAGGAAGCAGATGAGGAAAAATATTTTTAATATTTTTGTTTTTATTTTCCTCAAATTCACGGAGCAGTCTTGCATCAAGCTGCTGACTGTCAAGAGCCGGCTTTAAATCTATGACAATTTTAATATCATCATTTTTAACTGATGGATTTTTACATAAATATTCGCCAAGGTAGCTGCTTCCTGATAAAATTAAAGGTCCGCTTACGCCGAAATGTGTAAATATCATTTCTCCAAAGTCCTGATATATTATGTTATTTCCAGTAATAATTCTCAAATCGGCATTTTTAAGACCAAGCCCCTGCAACTCTTTCACATATTCTTCCTTAACATTAAAAGGAACAAGTGATGGAATAGTATCTGTTATCGTATGACCGGCCTTATCTGCAAATCTGTAGCCATCACCAGTCGAGCCGGTTGACGGATACGAAAGACCACCTGTCGCCACTATAATTTTGTCAGCTTTTATTGTTGAGCCATCTTTTAATACTACACCTGTAGCAGTTTTTCTATCTAAAACAAGTGATTTAACTTCTGTATTCAGATGCTGGTGAACATGATACTTTCCCATAAGTGATACGAGTGTAAATATTATGTCAGATGCATGATCTGAAACCGGAAAAACCCTGTTTCCACGCTCCACTTTAAGCCTGCACCCCGCATTTTCAAAAAATTCCATAACCATATCACTTGAAAAACTGTAAAATGCACTGTATAGGAACTTATCATTTCTTATAACTTTCTGCAGCATTTCTTCTACAGGACTGTCATTAGTTACATTACATCTTCCTTTACCTGTAATATATATTTTCTTACCAAACTTTTCATTTTTTTCAATAATGTGGACTTCATGTCCTCTCGCAGCAGCACAGATTGCAGCAAGCATACCTGACGCACCGCCGCCAATTACTAAAATCTTACTCATTTTCTTTTTCCCATCCCGGATAATGCAATGAAACACGATTATCCAATATATTTATTTCATCATTATTGTACACCTGATAATCTTCCCAGATTTTCTCCAAAGAACTTAAAGTATCAATAACTTCGCCCTGCTTTTTCATACATAAAGCAACTATGAGAGCATTAATCACACTAAGAGGTGCGACAAGAGAATCAACAATACTTGCCATATCACTCTTTGCAATAAGGTTACATGACGAATAGAGATTCATCGGTGAATTAACACTATCGGTCAGTGTTATAACTTTGGCATTTCTGTTATTTGCAAATTCAAGTACCTTTAGAGTCCGCATTGAATAACGCGGGAAACTAATTCCTATTATTACATCCTGCTCACCTATTCTGACCATTTGCTCAAATATTTCACTTGTATTATTTGTCTGAAGAAGACGGACATTATCAAAAATCAAATTAAGATAAAAGCTTAAGAAACCGGCTAATGGTGCACAGCTTCTTATTCCAAGAACATATATATTCTTTGCATTAAGAATTATGTCAACCGCACAATTAAATGTATTTGCGTCAATTGATTCCATAGTAATTTTAATTTTGTCCATATCAGACTGCAGTACAGTCTGTAATATTTCTGCCTGCGGAATCCTTCCATAGGTAACTTCCATTCTCTGTATTGAATTTAACCGGTTCATAACGACACCTTCAAGTGCCTTTTGAAATTCCGGGTATCCTTTGTATCCCAAAGAAACTGCAAATCGAACTACCGTAGACTCACTGACTCCAACTGTCTCACCCATTTTAGCGGCAGTAAGAAAAACTGCTTTTTCATAATTTTCGGATATATATGCTGCAAGTTTTTTCTGTCCCTTGCTCATCTTACCATAATTTTCATTAATTCTGACCATAAGTTCCCGGCTGCCCATATGTTCCATAGTTATACCACTCTTTCAAAAAATGTTTATTAAAATTTTCTTAATAACATTTTTCCACAAATATACTTTTCTAATCTCACACTCAGTTATGATGGGCACGAGCTAACTGAATCTACTATTTTATCAATTATCGCTTCCCCATTTTACAGTAAAGGGGCTGTCCCACTAAGAAATTAGTGCGGTGTCCCTTTTTCTATTTTAAGGCGCCGCAATCTACATTTCATAACGCTGACAAAATAAGCAGAGACAACAGCACATTTATATAACAAAAAAAACCGTATCATATAAAAATTATACGATACGGCTCTTTATATTAACGACAAAATTAAAAGCAGAAAATCACAAGCACCTGCCTAAAGTGATTTTATAACTTAATAGCTGTCTACAACATCATTAAATTAAACCGGGTATGCTTTATTTTCTTTGTCTGCTGCTGATGTGTCAACCTTTGACTGCTGAGCTTCACGATATTCAAAGAAGTCCTTAGCAACCTGTGGGAACAATGCATAAGTAAGCACATCTTCGTCCTGCTGTTTCCACTGGGCACATTCTTTTTCGAATTTCTCAAGCTGTGGTGGAATATCATCTGCCGGACGATGTGTAATTGGTTTAGTATCACCGATAACTTTCTTCTGAACTTCCGGATTAAACGGTTTTACAGTCTGACCATATTTACCGCTTAATAAGTCCTTAGTCTGTTCTGTAGCCACTTTATATCTTTCACCCATAAGTACATTAAATACAGCCTGTGTACCAACAATCTGTGATGAAGGTGTAACAAGCGGTGGTTCACCAAGGTCTTTACGAACTCTAGGAACTTCTTCAAGAACTGCTTCAAATTTGTCCTCGGCACCCTGCTCTTTTAACTGTGATACAAGGTTAGATAACATACCGCCAGGTACCTGATACTGTAATGTCTTGATATTTACGCCAAGAACCTTTGTATTCATAAGTCCGCTTGCAAGACATTCTTCACGCATTGGACGGAAATATTCAGCAATTTCAGCAAGTAAAGACATGTCATAACCACAATCATATGGTGTGCCTTTAAATGTTTCAACCATAACTTCTGTTGCAGGCTGGCTTGTTCCCATTGAGAATGGTGAAATAGCTGTATCTATAATATCACAGCCTGCTTCAACAGCCTTTAAGTATGTCATTGCAGCAACACCTGATGTATAATGAGTGTGTAACTGAATTGGAAGGTCTGTTGATTCTTTAAGTGCTGTTACAAGCTCTGTTGCTTTATATGGTACAAGAAGACCTGCCATATCTTTGATACAAATTGAATCTGCACCCATATCTTCAATCTTCTTAGCCATAGTTTTCCAATAATCTAATGTATATGCATCACCTAATGTATAAGAAAGAGCAACCTGTGCATGTCCTTTTTCTTTTTTTGCACCATTA
>CAJJNI010000126.1 GCA_905193085.1 uncultured Lachnospiraceae bacterium
TGTATAACCGGTCAGGCAAAGCTCCGGAAACACAATTATTTTAGCACCCGCTTCTGCGGCAGCCTTCATTTCTTTTCTTACCTGATTTCCATTATATTCAGTGTCTGCAACTTTTATTTTCGGTGTGACTGCTGCCACATTTAAAAAGCCATGTTTCATTATGTCAACCTCTCTCTGTACTTATATTAACAGTTCAATCATAGTCGGATATAACAGTGAAACTGCAATTTTGCGAATCTATGCCTGATAAATACAAACATTGCCGGAGCTTTTAGTCCGATAAAACAGTGAAACTGCAATTTTGCAAATAACATGGGGTTGAACTGTCAGATTTAAATTACCTTGCACTCTTTAATATTTTTTTAAGTTCTTCTACTTCAAATACATATTTTGTATTACAGAAATGACAATTCATTTCAATAGGTTCATTATCATCTATCATACTCTGAATCTCTGATTTGCCTACACTGATAAGTGCTTTCTCCACACGCTCTCTCGAACAGTTGCATGAAAATGCAGTAGGAACTTTATCCATGATATCAAGTGACAGGCCTTCAAAAAGCTCTTCTAAAATATTTTCAGGTGTCATTCCGGCATCAAGCATTGATGTTATTGAGCTTACCGTTGAAAGTTTATTTTCAAGCGCAGTTATAACTTCATCTTCAGCAAATGGCATTACCTGAATTATAAAACCGCCTGCCTGTCTTACTGTATTATCTTTATTCATCAGAACACCGAGCCCTACTGATGATGGAATCTGCTCAGATGTTGCAAAATAATATGTCAGATCTTCTGCAATTTCAGAAGTCTGAAGCGCAGTCTGTCCAACATATGGTTCTTTCATTCCGATATCTTTTATTACATTTAATATACCTATTCCGACAGCTCCTGCAACATCAAGCTTGCCCTTATCATTTGCCGGTATTATAACATCAGGATTACCGACATAACCTTTTACATTAGCCTTGCTGTCTGCTGTAACAGTTATTCCGTTAATCGGGCCGCTTGCCTTAATCTGAAGTGTAAGAATATCTTTCTCACCTTTCATCATTGAACCCATCATGGCTCCTGCTGTCATAAGACGTCCAAGTGCCGCTGTAGCAACAGGACTTGTGTTATGAATCTGTCTTGCGTGTTCAACCATATTTCTTGTAGTAGCAGCAAACACTCTTATCTGATTATCTGCCGCTGTTCCTCTTACAATATAATCTTCCATTTAATTAATTCCTTTCTTCCATATCTTATATAATTAAATTTGTTGAATTTGATACCGGAATTAAAACCGGGTAACTTTCTGCATGGCGCATAGTATCAATCGGAGACAAGGTTACTTTTGCTTTTAATTTCAATATCTTATACTTTCATTAAATGATACTTCGCACCAAATACCAAAAGTATTATGCCTGCAAATTGTTCTCTGCTGTGATATATCACTTTCCACACTCTCTTGCTATTACGCATATTCTCTCGCTTTTTTCAGAAGCAGGTGCATTTGAATAATCATCAAACGCCTCCACAAAAACAAGTCCTGACTTTGCAAGACATTCCTTTATCTCTTCAAGAGTATATGCTCTCTGAAAATGTTCTTCAACAACTTTTCTGTATAAATCATTTTCTTCCTTCAAAAAGAAAGTAACATCATATTCATTTATACATTCTTCCGGATAATAAAAATTCTCCCAGATAAAACTGGCATTATCCTGATTCTCTGCAATTACCCGCTCACCTATCTGCTCATATTTATGCTTTGTATTAAAATCAAATATAAAAATACCTTTCGGGTCAAGATAATTATTAACAAGTGAAAACACTTCCATAAGTTCTTCTACATCTGTAATATAATTTATACAGTCACAGGAGCTTACGACAGCCCTGACTGTTCCATACAGTTCAAACTCCCTCATATCCTGTGCAAGATAAAGTATACTGTCATCTGAACTGCATCTTGCAACATCAAGCATTTCGAATGATGAATCAACACCTATCATATCATATCCGGCATCAGAAAGCATTCTTGTAAGACAACCTGTTCCACAGCCCAAATCTAACACTATTCCGTCTTCTATGTTTTCCCTTTTCAAATATTCAATGATAAACTCTTTCCATTTTTCATACGGTGTTTCTTCCATAAATTCGTCATATACTTTCGCAAATTCTGTGTATGCTTCCATATAATTTACCTCACAATGTTTGACTATTCAAACCAAATATCTTATAATCTATTGTATCAGTGTTGAAAAGCAGTTACACTTAAAAATATAAACCAACTGTTTTCAACCCGATAACTGACAAACATAACAGGAGAATGTAATAAATGTCCGGTAAACATTTCAAAAAAAACACATATCTTATTTTGGGAATCATTATGGCAATGCTGTTCTTTCTATGCTGTTGCTCATTAATTGTTTACCCTTTTTCAAATATTTTTTCTCCAAAAAAAATTGACTCTGTGTCAGAAGCAGGCAATCTTCCCAAAAACAGTTACATAACAGCAAACACTAATACCCTTTATTATACAGGTTTTGACTTTGTGCGCAATAATAAAGTCCGTGGACACTATTATTATTCACTTGCTGAGAATAACTGTACCTTTTTCCTTATTAAAGCAGATGAAGATAATACTCAGGCCAAAGAACAGCTCGATAATAAAACCATTACAGCACAGATAAATTACAATGATGAACTTTTAGCCAGTCTTGTCCAGTCTGTATCAAAACAACTCAATTGGACAAGTGACGGACTAAACAAAATGGTATCACCTTACATAATTAACACGATGACACTTTCCGGGGTTTCATCTCACTTACTGTTTGCATTTATAATAATCTGCGCCGCAATTACATTTATATCAGGCATCTTATATTTCAGACAATACCACAAAGTTACTCAAATGTAATTATATCCCGGCCTGTCTTTGCAAAGAAAATTTCTTCTTCAGCTTTCATTATGCCCCTTCCGGCAGTTGCTTCTGTTATCTCTGACATGACTGCATCTTTCTGCGAAACAGGCACAAGTACCTGAAGCTTTACATTATCGGCATAATCTGATTTCCATATTTCTAACTGTCTGTTACCAAGCAAATACTGTATTTTGCCAATTCCATTGTAATCAGTCTCAATCTCCAATACATAACCTCTTGTTTTATCTATGATTTCACACTTATCCAGCGCAGCCTTTGAAGCCTGTGAATATGCCCTTACAAGACCACCTGTTCCAAGAAGTGTTCCCCCAAAATATCTCACAACAATAATAAGGCAATTATGTATATCATTATTTAAAATAACATCAAGAATAGGTTTTCCTGCAGTTCCCTGAGGTTCACCATCATCACTGAACCTTTGCAGCTCCATATTTTCACCGACTGCATAAGCAAAACAACGGTGCCTTGCGTCCCAGTATTTTTTCTTACAATCTTCAATAAATGCAAGCGCTTCATCTTCGTTATCTATCGGATAAACAATGCCAATAAACCTTGATTTTTTCTCAACGATTTCATCACTTGCACCTTCATATACAATTTTATATGATTCTTTCATAAACAAACCTTTCCACTGTAAGTAAAACAAGGCTGCCGCACCTGTTTGTGGTACGACAGTCCCTTAATTTTTATTCTGTGCCTTCTGCTGCACCTTCTTCTGCCCCAGTATCAGTATTTTCAGATGGTTCATTTTCCTGTGCTGCATTGTCTGATTCCTGATTGTTTTCATCGGATTTGTTAGATGGATCCTGTTCGCTGTATGACGAAACATGTAATCCGCAGCTTTCTACCGGCTCAGTTCCTTTTTCAAAAAATTCTGTAACTGCAGGACAGCCCTTGTTTGCCAGTTTGCCTGACTTCTGGCATATCTGGACACTTGTAACACTATCCGGCATTTCAAATTCTTTGTATTCCAGATTTTCGTGTACTCTCTGCATAACAGCTTTCCACAAACCTTTATGATATGACGCATCATACATGCTTGTATTAACATCATATCCGCCCCACACACTACATGTGTAGTACGGTGTAAAACCTGCAAACCATACATCATAAGTCTGTGATGTTGTTCCGGTCTTACCTGCTATACTCATTGTATCAAAATTAACTATCTTACCGGTTCCGTTCTTAACAACATCCTGCATTGCACTTGTAAGAAGAAATGCTGTTGATTCTTTTAACACAGTATGTGTCTTGGTCTTTGTGTTATCCATAAGAACATTTCCGTCATGGTCTACTATTTTTGTGTAAAATACAGGCTTCTCATATACACCGCCATTTGCAATTGTTGCATAAGCCGCTGTTAACTCTATATTCTTGACACCGTCTGTAAGACCACCGAGTGCAAGAGGCTGTCCAATATCTGATTTAGTAGAACCGTCAGCATAAGTCCTATTTTCTACCAGTGTAGTAAAGCCAAAATTAAGAAGATAATCATATCCTAACTGCGGTGTTATTTCAGTAAGACATTTAACTGCAATGATATTCATTGATTTCTCAATTGCAGTACGAATAGTCTGTGTACCAAGATATCCGCTATAATAGTTGCTTACAGGTCTTCCATTGCTATAGTTGTACGGTTCGTCTACATAGGTAGATGCAAGGGTCTTACCTGCACTGTCCAAAGCCGGCGCATAAGCTGCCAGAACTTTAAATGTCGAACCTGGCTGCCTTACCGTATTAGTAGCACGATTGAGTGTAAGGCTTGCCTCTTTCTCACCGCGCCCGCCAACAATAGCCTTAACATATCCATTATGCTGGTCCATAATTACCATAGAAGCCTGTGGCTGTGGTGTAAGAGTTATCTGCTCATCTATAGTGTCTCCTTCTGCAATTACTGACTTCTTATATTCCTCAACAGCATTATTAGCTGCATTGGCATTACCATATATAAGCGAATAATCAGCATTACTCTGATTAAAGTATGCAAGAAGAGATTTTTCATTATAATTGTCAGCCGAACCGTCAGGATGTGTAACTGTAAGTCTGTAAGTCAGACTGACCTGCGAACCCTCCGGGAAATTATCCGGATTGTTAAACTCCTCATCACATATCTGCTGAATTGACATATCCTGTGCAGTATATATGCTAAGACCGCCGCTGTACAGTAAATTGTACACCTGGGTCTGTGTATAACCTTTCTGCTCCTGCAAATCGGTCATAATCTGGTCTATAACTGCATCAACATAATAAGAATATGGTGACGATGTCTCTGTCTCGTCATTAATATTCTGTATTCTTTCATATACATTATCAGCCATAGCTGCATCATATTGTTCTTTTGAAATATATTCCTGCTCTAACATGTTATTAAGTACTTTATTTCTTCGCTCTTCATTGTACTCAGGATGTGTTACAGGATTATATTTGGAAGGGTTCTGTGTAATAGCTGCAATTACCGCACACTCTGCCAGATTAAGTTCTGATACATCTTTATTAAAATATCTCTTTGCCGCAGCCTGAACGCCGAGTGTATTCTGTCCTAAATTGATTGTGTTAAGATAATTTTCCAAAATCAACTGCTTGGACATCGTCTTTTCAAGTTCAACTGCAAGATATTGCTCCTGTATCTTTCTTTTTAATTTTTCAGGGAGGTACGTTTCTTCTGTCCAGTCTTTAAAAACATTGTTCTTTAAAAGCTGCTGTGTTATAGTACTTGCACCCTGTGAAAAATCCTTACTTGTAATGGCTACCATTGCAGCCCTTGCTATACCCTTAGTATCTATACCACTATGTGTATAAAATCTTTCATCTTCGATTGCAACAAAAGCATGCTGCAAATCAACAGGAATCTCTTCGATTTCTACATAAATACGATTAGAGCCCGATGCAACAAGTGTCGTTATAACATTACCTGAGCTATCATAAATAGTTGTAGAATATCCACTTGGGGACACATCAACCTGTGAAATATCCGGCGCACTGTCAATAATTCCCTTAGCCAGTCCCACACCGGCACTTATTCCAAGTATAACTACAGCCAGAATACATATTAATATAACCTTAAATGTTATTACAAAGGCTTTCCGGTACATTTTTGCAGAATTGGAAACTGCAGCTTTATATTTCTCTGAAGCTCCTCTTTTACCGTAATTCATTGCGTTTCTGCCCTCCTGCCCGTTGTGTGTTTACTAGTAAATACCTACAGTCAGTATTCCCATTTTTTTCTAAACTAATCAACAACAACACCTTTTTGAAGCATAATATTTGCATAAAGTGCGCTTTCACCTGTTGCAATAATAGCATATACTTTCTTAGCTTCTTCATAGAAAGCAAATCTTTCAATATTACCTATTGCATCTGCTCCTCTGTCATCATATTTCTTAACAATATCCTTATATGTATCCCAGATTGGTGTCTCTACATCATCACCAGGCATTACTTCCATAAGGTTAACCGGTTTTTCCACATATGTGTCTAATGGGAAAACCTGAAGTATTGCATCTAAAAGTTCTGGAACTCCATGTCCGTCACATCTGATAACAATCGCATCTTTACCCATTGATTCTGCCGGGAAATTTCCGTCAGAAATTACGATACGGTCGCTGTGACCCATCTCACATAATACTTTTAATAATTCTGGTGATAAAATTTTTGGTACTCCTTTTAACATAACAATCTACCTCCAATAATAATTTGATTCTTTGCTAATATTTTCTCATTGCCCATAAAATGGCAATATTTATATTATTATACCGCTTTACAACAAAAAAAGCAAGAAAGACTATTGCATTTACAGTCCTTCCTGCCTGATATTATATTAACCAGCCTTAAATACCACTTCATTAGGGTAAATAAGACCTAATTTTTCTTTCGCATACTCTTCTACAAACTTCTTTGTCTGCATGTACTTCTCGCGTTCTTTTAGCTGTTCCTGTCTGTCCGACTGCTCGTCATACTCTTCCTGCAAGGAAACAAGCCGCTTTTGATATATATCATTTTTCTTTTTTAACTCAGCACAGCGAACAGAAAAAATAACAACCAGAACAAGCCCTAAAACAGAAACCATTAAACGGCCCCGTCGGTTACGCTTCTTTCGCCTGCGATTCCTTACATTTGTCAACAATAAAACCCCGATTCACATTTTATAATTTATTTATTAAGTATCACTATTGTACATTGTTTTTTTATTTTTTTCAATATCTTTTTTGTCTGTTTTTATCTTTTCCAATATACTTTGACCGATTTTTTTGACTGGTTTTGCTAAAAATATGACTACTTTCCACACAGGTGTCCATAATATCAGGAATACTTTTTTTA
>CAJJNI010000127.1 GCA_905193085.1 uncultured Lachnospiraceae bacterium
CGAAAAGATGTATTTACAAATTTTAAATATTGTGATAGGAGTATCGGAAAATGAAAATACGACATTTACTTGAACCTGCGGATTTGACTGTAGAGGAAATTAACAGACTGCTTGAAACTGCTAATCGTATAGAAGAAAATTTAGATGCTTATGAAGATGTTGCAAAAAGAAAAAAACTTGCAACACTTTTTTATGAGCCGAGTACAAGAACAAGGCTTTCGTTTGAAACTGCAATGTTAAATTTAGGCGGAAAAGTAATAGGTTTCCCGTCATCTAATGTTTCAAGTGTGACAAAAGGTGAAACAGTGGCAGATACAATTCGTGTAATAAGCTGCTATGCCGATATTGCCGCTATGCGCCACCCTAAAGAGGGAGCGCCTACAGTAGCCTCAATGTATTCGAAAATTCCCGTTATAAATGCAGGAGATGGCGGACATAACCACCCTACCCAGACTCTTATAGATTTAATGACTATTAAGAATAGAAAAGGAAGACTGAATAATTTGAAAATAGGTTTTTGTGGTGACTTGAAATTTGGTCGGACTGTCCATTCGCTCGTAAAAAGTCTGTGCAGATATGAAGGAAATGAGTATATTTTCATTTCACCGGAAGAACTAAAAATACCTGATTATATGATAGATGATGTGCTTGTTCCTGCAAATGCCACATATAAAGAAATGTATAATCTTGATGACGCATTAGCCGATTTAGATGTATTATATATGACAAGGGTTCAGAAAGAGAGATTTTTTAACGAAGAAGAATATATAAGATTGAAAGACTGCTATATTCTGACTGAGGAAAAGCTTAAACTTGCAAAGACTGATATGCCTGTTTTACATCCGCTTCCGAGGGTAAATGAAATTTCTATGGCTGTAGATGATGACCCAAGAGCTGCATATTTTGAGCAGGTACAGAATGGAGTTTATATAAGAATGGCTTTAATAATGGGATTTTTGAATTTAAAAGACCCGATAACAGGCGAGTATATATTGAAAAACTAAATGAACAATCCGCAGGCATCATAGTTATGGTCTTTTTACTCACCCCAATATTTATTTATAGAAAGAAGACTTTTATATATGAAAAGAAGCAAAAAATTAACGCAGACTTCAGAAACTTTTTTACTGAGTTCAATACTTGCGCTCTCAGGTGGTTTTCAGGACGCATATACATATAATGTAAGAGACAAAGTGTTTTCAAATGCACAGACCGGAAATGTGGTACTGATGAGCCAGCATTTCATGGAAGGTGACTGGTTAAAAGGTGTTCATTATGTCTTTCCGGTGCTTGCATTTGCGCTCGGGGTGCTTGTTGCGGAGCGTATAGGACACCGGTACAAAAACTCAAAAAAAATTCACTGGCGTCAGATAGTTGTAATTCTGGAAATTTTGATATTGCTGAGTGTTGGATTAATAGATTATAAATATAACATGCCTGCAAATATGCTTGTATCTTTTTCATGTGCAATGCAGGTACAGACATTTCGTAAAGTAAATGGTTATGGGTATGCAAGTACAATGTGCATTGGAAATTTAAGAAGCGGTACGGAAAGCTTATCGGTTTTCATAAGAGAACATCAGTTTGGTGCACTTGAAAAAGCAATGCATTATTACGGTATAATTATTATATTTGCAATAGGTGCAGGTGCGGGAGGAATCTGCTCAAAAATAATCGGGATAAAATCAATATGGATATCATGCATTCTGCTGCTTGGTGCATGCCTTATGATGATAAAAGAGCACAGATAATTAAATTATAGCGCCTGTTAAGATACCTTATTCACGTTTTCCTGTATCTGACAGGCGTTCATCAATTCGTAAATCAATCAGAAGCTTAATTCCGAGTGAGAGCAGGAAAAACATATGACATGACATTCCAAACGAAAAACCTCTGAGCATGATTTTCCATAAAGTCTGTGACAGTTTTCTGACACCTTTGCCAAAAGCGAGCTGGTTAAAAGATTTGGCAGCAAGACTGTCTGAATAATAGGCTTTAAGCATTTTTCTAACGGACATAAGGCTGTTATTATGTTCAACATACTCCATTTTTGCATCAAAAAAGCTGGCAAAGAAAATAGTGTACTGGATAATATCGGTAATCTCCTGTTTTTCTTTGCAAAGCTCATTTAAAGAATAAGCGATTTTAAGCCAGCATTTCCTTGAATCTGGCTTATATATGTATGAAATTGAATTGTCATTTTTCCGGTATACATATCCAAAATCATCTATAAATGCATATTTGGCATTATTAATATAACATTCTAAATTAAACATTTTATCTTCTGCATATTCACAGTCTGCAAAAATAATATTATTTTTTGTAAGGAAATCCTTTTTATATAATTTGCCCCACACATAAGAAAGTGTTCCGACAGAGAAAAAGCCCATAAATCTGAAATCAGCGCTTTGTAGGTTTTTTTCGGAAAAAAGGCTGTGAGCTGAAGCAGGAAGAATTTTTCCTTTCCACAATCTGCTGTAGTTGCAGACGGTAATATCACTGTCAGATTCAATTGCAGCTTTGAGAAAATGTTCAATTATATCTTCTTTGGCAAAATAATCGTCAGCATCAACAAATAATATATAATCCCCGTCTGCATGTTTAATCCCGCAGTTTCTTGCATGGCCGGCACCTGCCTTTAACTCGTTAAAAACATGAATGTTGTCGTGGTTTTGGGCATATTCAGAGCAGATAGCTTCACTCTTATCAGTTGAATTATTATTGATAAGCAGAATTTCCAGATTCTTATAATTTTGGGTTAATATGCTTTCAAGTGCAGTTTTTAAATATTTTTCTGCGTTATAAACAGGAATAATGACAGAAACTTTTATGTTGTATGTATCCATATGATTAATGCCCCCTGTGGATTATTTTGTTGAAAATCTTTTTGATGAGACTTAGCAATTCTCTAAATTCCGGTGTCTGTTGATAAATAATGAAAAGCAGTATATTAAAAACAAAAACGCATATAACAAGATAAATTATCAGGTTTGCGAATGGTGTTAAATGAATAAGGTTACAGCAATAATCTGTTATAAACCATGAAGCAAAAATAATAGCGATATAGAGCACATATTTTAAAAAGAATAGGGCGGGAGTTTTCCCAAAACGATATTTGTACAAAATATATGGTTCTACCCATATAGAAGTTAAAACCGTACTGCAAAGAGTTCCAAGAAAAACACCTGCAACGCCAAGCTTTTCTACAAGTATAATAGAAACTACGAGATTGATTATGGCTTCTGCAATTGCTTTATAGCGGTCGTACCAGAACAGTCCCATAGATTCTTTGAATATAAGGACAGCCCTTCTTGTCCCTGTTATAAAGAAGTTAATGCAGAGTATGAGAACTATGTTGCGGCTGAATAAATATTTTTTACCAAATGCAATTTCGACAAATGGGTTTAGCATTTCAAAAAGGCATATTCCGGCAAGGCCATACATCCATTGTCCTATGAAAAACAGTACATTAAAAACATGCTGAATTTTTTCGTTATCTTCGGTTGCGCCAAGATTTCCGACACTTGCGGCAACACCCTGAAATGCCTGTTCAAGAATCTGTCTGATTGAGCCTATTATAAGAAAATAATTTGAATAAATTCCTGCAGTAATAACACCTACAAAGCTTGAAATAAGGAGGTTGTCTGTGTTGTTTACGACAACATTGCCTATTTTGTGCATAAGCATGGCTTTAACATTTTTGAAAATATCTTTCTTTTCAGAATCAGGAAGTTTTTCTTTGCAATGTTCTTTGATGTAGGGGAAAAGTCTGTCTGCTTTTCTTGACATGCAGATGTTTCCTGTAATAGTGCAGATTACGGCAATAATCAGAAATAAAATGAAATTTCTTGTTGTAAGCAGAATAATTATCTGACAGATGTCCTGAATAATCAGAAAACCGTTGTGATAAAGAACCGTAAGATAATTAAGCTGATGCGCCTCAACAAGCGTTTTTTTGTAAATTAAAAGGTATGATACTACAGAATTAGTAAGATAAAGCAAATAAATTAAAATGATATTTTCGACATTGGGCAGGTTTTTCATAAGTACATTTAAGAACGGAATAAGAATTAAACCTGCTGTCAGTACGACTAAGGCGGTTATTCTGTAGAATGTTCTAAACATTCCCATAATAACCTGCTGCTTTTTTGTGTCACCGTTAGCAATAGGTGCATAAAGAGCATATGTAATCGCTGTTCCAACTCCCAGTTCAGATAGGGAGAGGATATTGAGGATATCGGTAAAAAGACCGTTTATTCCGACATAGCCTTCACTGAGCATTCGGGTAAAAACAACTCGTGTAAAAAAACCCATCAAAATAGCTGCTGCCTGAGCAATAAAGGCAACAGAAGTATTTACGACAGAATACTCAGTTCGGGTTTTTTGATTCACGATAATTCTCTCCCAACATTATAGTAGTGATACCAAAGTATCAAATTAAAGATGTTGTTACAAATATTTATTCGGTTTCGTACATGAATATACGGTTTCTTCCATTGCCTTTTGCCTTGTAAAGTGCAAAATCAGCATTTTCAACAGCTTTCTGATAGCTGCCGCCAGTGTAAGGTGCAACTCCTACAGATATAGTAGTATGACCTTCAATATGGCTGAGTTTTTCAACACGGGCTCTTAAAGTTTCGGCCCTTTTGCATAACTCTTCCGGATTTCCGTGTAATAATATGACAAACTCCTCACCGCCCCAGCGTATAAGAAATTCCGTGCTGTCTAATTCTTTTAATATAGTCTGTGCTGTCTCAACGAGAACCTTATCACCTGTTAAATGTCCATAAGTATCGTTGATTTTTTTGAAAAAGTCGAGGTCATACATAACGATGCCTGACCTGCCAGGTAAAAACTCTGTGAATGAATTGTCTTCTTTAATTAAAGAGTTAATAATATTTCTGTTATAAGCACCTGTCAGTGCATCATGTTTTAGGCTGTATTCAAGCTGTTTTTTAATTTCATACTGGTCTTTATATGTTTTTTCAATGGCAATATCGAAGACGCAGATTCCAAAATACAAAGGAATTCCAAGCAACAGCATCATTGCAAAGTCAGGATAATGAAGAAATGTGTTTGCAATAAAAATATCAGCGAACAGCAATCCGTGTGAAATAACAGAGGTTTTCATCGGTGCAGTAATGCCAAGTGCAAGAAAGATGAAGTTAATGATAATAAAACCGACGCAGGCGAAGCTTAAATCATCAAGGTAATAGCATGCCCAGATAGTACACCACATGACCCCATGCGCAACGATGTATCCTGAAATAATCATAATACGGTAGTTTTTTGTGTGAAAATATAGTATCATAAATACAGCCAGGGGTACGAGTATAAATGTACGGGCTAATAGTGTTTCTGTTGTAAATTTCCCGAACAGATAGCAGTCAGATAAATAATACATAATCGAAGACAGTGATGCTGCTATTATTATCCACATATGAAAAAGTCTGTAATATTCATATTTAGACTGGTAAAAAATTCTCTTGTTCATTTTTTGACTTCCTCGTATAATAATCATAATATGGGATTATATCACGAAAGAATGGCAGAAACAACAGTTTAGGTTTAAATTTGTTGTTAATATAAAACAAAAGGAAATACAAAAGGAGATAGTTTTTATGTCAACCAAACAAAAGCCGGAATTTTTAATGAGGGCTTTGTCAATCGAAGATGCAGATCAGTATAACGCATTATTAAGATATGCGTTTCAGGTAACAGAGCAGGAGCTTGCAGAGACAGGCTGGAAAGATGATGAAATAAAGCAGTCCAAGTTTCCTGTGCTTGAGAGGGCCGATGTTATTGGCTGTTTTGATGAAGATACGCTTATATCACAATTTGCCATTTATCCTCTTGATATGAACATATTTGGAGTAAAGTATCCGGTCGGATTTGTAACAAGTGTGTGTACCTATCCTGAATATACAGGGCATGGAATAATGAAACGCCTTATGGTAAGAGGTCTTACAAGAATGAGAGAAAATGACAGACCTTTTGCGCTTTTATATCCGTATTCAATTCCGTTGTATCACCGGCTCGGCTGGGAAATAATTTCAAATAAGATGACATATACTGTCAAGGATACGCAGGTTCCGGCTAAAATAAAAGAGCCGGGTTATGTGCGCAGAGTATCATGGGACGATAAACAGTTTAAAGAGCTTCATACAAAATTTGCACAGAAGACACATGGCTGTCTTTACAGAAATTCCCTTGCGTGGGAAGAATATTGGAGATGGGATGAAGATGATACTGTTGTTGCGGTTTATTATTCAGCAGAAGGTGTTCCGTACGGATATATGGTATATATGATAAATTCAGATATAATGCATATCAAAGAAATGATTTATCTTAACCGTGAAGCCCAATTAGGTCTGTGGGAATATATACATGCCCATGATTCAATGATAGATGAAGTCAGGGGTAACAATTATTTCAGTGAGCCTATAGCATTTGAACTTGATGATGGCGATATAAAAGAGACAATCCGTCCGTATGCAATGGGTAGAATAGTAGATGTTTCACAGTTCTTTGAAAAATATGTCTGCAACAAAACAGAAGAAGCGGTATGTTTCAGATTCGACATAACAGATGAACTTCTTGAATGGAACAATGACAGTTTCACAGTGCTCTTTAAAGATGGAAAATGCCAGATTACAGACATAAAACCGCAATATACAATGAAAATGTCAATAAGAATGCTGACAACACTTCTGATGGGATATAAAACAGCAGGAAAATTATATAGTATGGAAAGAATAGAAGCAGACAGTCAGGCAGTAGAAAAATTAGATGAACTTCTCTTCCACAAAATCCCGTATGTATCTGATTACATTTAAGATGCCAACGGATTGCTCCGTGCTACGCACTCCCGCACTCCTACCCGTTATTCGCATATCGTGAAGCTTTCGCGTCACTTTTATGCTCATGTGGGAGAATTAACATATACAAGATGCCAACGGACTGCTCCGTGCTACGCACTCCCGCACTCCTACCCGTTATTCGCATATCGTGAAGCATTTGCTTCACTTTTATGCTCATACGGGGGCGGGTCTCAAGGTCAGTCACACGCATGTGAGCCAGCTCACGCGCGTGACTGACTTTGAGACCCTGGCATCTTAAAGTGAGTTAATGATAAGATTTATCAATAACAACATAAATTATAGAAATTTATGTAATGTTGATGTAAAATATGAAGTTAATAAAAAACTTTAGGAGGAATGT
>CAJJNI010000128.1 GCA_905193085.1 uncultured Lachnospiraceae bacterium
ATTTACGACAGGAAAAATTGTCGTTGGAGGACATTTTCATAGGGAAAATCCATCTGCTGCCTTCTGCCACCATTGTCTCCTGCCACATAATAGGTGTCATCCACACACCAACCTGAAGAATAATTGAAATTATCTGTCCTAAATCTCTGAAAAAGATAACAATTGAACATGTAGCATATGATAATCCCAACACAAATATAAACAGGCAGAATGAATAATAGATAACCTGTAATGTGTAAAGGTCCGGATAATATCCAAACAACGCAAATAGTATTATTGTAATAAACACAAAGAACAAATGTACGAATAATGCTGATAAAATCTTTACAATCGGTAATATACTTATTTTAAATACTACCTTCTTAACAAGATATGTGTACTCGAGCATACTGTTTGTTCCGCCATTTAACGCATCTGAGAAGAAGAACCACGGAACCATACCTGCCATAAGCCATAGTACGAACGGACAGTTTACAACTGCCCCGGAACGGAAACCTACCTGAAATACAAAGCTGTACACCGCAATTGTTACTACAGGCTGCACAAAAGCCCATATAATACCAAGATATGAACCGGCATATTTAGTTTTAAAATCGTTTTTTGCAAGATTCATAACAAGCCTGCGGTTTCTGAATACTTCTATAGGAAGTCCCATAAAACGGCCTAAGAAAAGAAATCCGAATAATAACATCAAATCGATTGTCACACAAAGTACAACCTGATTTACAAGCACAGGCTTCTGCTGTGCATCCATAATAAATTTACTGAAGTCATAATCGCTTAAATCCATAATAAAATAGCCATCATCGCCATTTGTCTTAACTTTAAATTCATCGCCTTCAGTCTTCATAGATGAAATCATATTATCGTATCCATCTATAATAAAATCATCAAAATTTATATCAATACTGTCATTTTTACAAGTAATTTTTGCATTTTTAATTGTATGTGAAGCTGCTGTTGCTCCCAAATCAAAACGAATATATTTAATATCCTGTGGGAATGTAAACTCTATTGTTCTTGTTTTTCCCTTGTCACTGTAGTTGGCATAGACAGAATCTCCTTCACCCCATGCACCATCTTTATATTCGCTTATACTATAATAAATCTGATACAGTTCTTCTTTGTCACAGTTAACATCCATAACCAGCTTAGGCTGCATTGAAGCATCCGGCTGTATTTTAGTAAAAATAAGATAATTACTTAATACTGCAGCAATAATAATAAATATAAGCGCTGCAAGCTTTTTCTTCGACATAAGTCTTTCCTCTCTTTTTTAACAAATTACTTCCAACTTATATGTCAGTTTAACAACTTCACTGACCTTATCAAACTGCGGGGCAGGAAATAATATTTCCTGCCTCGCAAAGATAACCAATTAAGCCTGTTCTAATTCTTTTAAATATCTATCAAGAGCATCCTGCCATGTTGGCAATTTGTGAAAACCGTTCTGTATAAGTTTTTCTTTTGACATTCTTGAATTTTTTGGTCTTGGTGCTTTAGCACCGTATTCTTCTGTTGTTACAGGAACAACCTTAACATTGTCATATCCTGCTTTTTCAAAAATTGTTCTGGCAAACTCGTCCCATGAACAAATTCCTTCATTTGTAGCATGATAAACACCATATTTATCAGTAACTACCATATCACATAATAATACAGCCAAATCTGCTGTATATGTCGGAGAACCAATCTGGTCGCTTACTACAGTAAGTGTATCATGGTCTTTTCCGAGTCTTAACATTGTCTTAATGAAGTTGTTGCCATTGATGCCAAATACCCATGAAATTCTTACGATAAAATATTTATCCAAAGCTTTCTGAACTTCTTTTTCTCCATCAAGCTTTGTCATTCCATACTGTCCTTTTGGACCGGTGGCATCATCAGGCTCATAAAATTTATCGCCATCACCAGGGAAAACATAATCGGTACTAATATATATCATCTTGCAGTCTAACTCTTTACATACAGCTGCTATATTTTTAGGACCGTTTACATTTACATTTCTGCACACTTCAATATCATCTTCTGCTCTGTCTACTGCTGTGTAAGCTGAACAGTGAATTACTGCATCTGGTTTGTGGCTCATTATAAAGTTTCTTGTCTGTTCTGCATTTGTAATATCAAATTCTTCCAAATCGGCTCCGACAGCTTCTATACCGCGTTTTGCCAATTCTTTCATAACATCATAGCCTAACTGACCTTTAACACCTGTTACTAATACTTTCACGAGGAATACCTCCTTAATTAACGATTGCCATACTGTTTTTCATAGTAGTTCTGGTATTCACCACTAATGATATTTTCCCACCATTTCTTGTTATCAAGATACCATTTAATAGTTTTCTTAATACCATCATCAAATTTTGTTTCAGGAAGCCAGCCAAGTTCTTCATGAATCTTAGTAGGGTCGATAGCATATCTCATGTCATGTCCCGGACGGTCTGTAACATAAGTAATTAAATCTTCGCTCTTTCCAAGCTCACGAATAACAGTCTTAACAACTTCAAGGTTAGTTCTCTCATTGTGTCCGCCGATGTTGTAAACTTCACCAACGCGTCCTTTATGGATAATTAAATCAATTGCTTTACAATGATCTTCTACATATAACCAGTCACGGACATTTTCACCTTTTCCGTATACAGGGAGTGGCTTATCATTAAGTGCATTTGCAATAATAAGCGGAATAAGTTTCTCCGGGAAGTGATATGGACCATAGTTATTTGAACATCTTGAAATTGTTACAGGAAGCTTAAATGTTCTATGGTAAGCCAATACTAACAAATCTGCTGAAGCTTTTGATGCTGAATACGGACTTGATGTGTGAAGAGGAGTTGTCTCTGTGAAGAACAAGTCAGGTCTGTCAAGTGGCAAATCTCCATAAACTTCATCAGTTGAAACCTGATGATATCTCTTAATACCATAAATACGGCATGCATCAAGAAGTACACCTGTACCTAATACATTTGTCTGTAAGAAAATTCCCGGGTCTGTAATTGAACGGTCAACATGACTTTCTGCTGCAAAGTTTACAACTACATCTGGTTTTTCTTCTTCAAATAATTTATAAACAAAATCTCTGTCAGCGATATCGCCTTTTACAAATTTAAAATTCTTCTTGTCCATTACAGGCTCTAATGTTTCAAGATTACCTGCATAAGTAAGTTTATCAAGGCAAACGATATCATAATCTGGATATTTGTTTACCATTAAATGTACGAAATTTCCGCCGATAAATCCGGCTCCGCCTGTTACTATAATTTTCATAATAGTCTGTTCCTTTCTATTTTACATATTTGAAATCAATATCACTGTCTTTTAATAATGGAGCATTGTTATCCTTATCAGATGTTATAGGATTCTCTATATTCCAGTCTACACCTATTTCAGGGTCATTCCATCTGATTCCTCTGTCGGCTTCAGCATTGTAATAATTGTCTGCTTTATAAAGGAATTCAACATCATCTGTAAGAGTTACAAATCCATGTAAAAATCCTCTTGGAATTAAAAGCTGTCTCTTGTTCTCTGCTGATAATTCAACACCTACCCATTTCTTATAAGTAGGAGAACCCTCTCTCATATCAACTGCAAAATCTACAACAGCACCTCTTGCACAACGAACAAGTTTTGCCTGTGCTGCATCTCCCTTCTGGAAGTGAAGTCCGCGGAGTGTTCCTTTCTTAGCTGAAAAAGACTGATTATCCTGTACAAAATTGTAAAAAAGACCTGCCTCTTCCATCTTCTTCTGTGACCAGCTCTCCATAAACCATCCGCGATGGTCTCCAAAAACCTGTGGTTCAAGGATATAAACATCTAAAACATCTGTCTTAATAACATTCATGATAATGCCTCCTAGTATTTAATTTTACCTTCTGCAACTTTCTTAAGATGAGCACCGTAACTTGATTTTCCATAAAGATTAGCTGAATCAATAAGCTTGTCCTGTGAAATCCAGCCGTTCTTATATGCAATTTCTTCGATGGCTGAAATTTTGATACCCTGACGATTTTCAATAACTTTAACAAATTCAGTAGCATCAGAAAGTGAATCAACTGTACCTGTATCAAGCCATGCATAACCACGGCCAAGTGTAACTACATTAAGACTGCCCTCTTCTAAGTACATTCTGTTCAAATCTGTAATTTCCAGTTCACCTCTTGCAGATGGTTTAACCTTTTTAGCCATCTCACATACACGATTATCATAGAAATAAAGACCTGTTACACAGTAATTTGATTTAGGATTAGCCGGTTTTTCTTCTATAGAAATAGCCTTACCATTCTCATCAAATTCAACAATACCAAATCTCTCCGGATCATCTACATAATAACCGAATACTGTAGCTCCATTTTCACGGCTTGCAGCTTCCTGTAAATGTTTCTTAAGTCCGCTTCCGTAGAAAATATTGTCACCAAGAACCATTGCACATGAATCACCATCAATAAATTTCTCTCCAATGATGAAAGCCTGTGCAAGTCCGTCCGGTGAAGGCTGTACAGCATAGCTTAAATTAATACCATAATTAGAACCATCACCAAGTAATCTTTCAAAGTTTGGAAGATCCTGCGGTGTAGAAATAATTAAAATGTCTTTAATTCCTGCTAACATAAGTGTAGATAATGGATAATAAATCATCGGTTTGTCATAAACCGGTAATAACTGTTTTGATGTAACCATGGTCAAAGGATATAATCTGGTTCCTGACCCACCTGCTAAAATAATACCTTTCATTTGTCAATCTCCTTTGTTTACGACTTGCATAATTCATTTAATTATAGCATATCCAATTATGCTTTTCAATTGCATAATGTTCAAATTTTTACATAAGAATATATAATTTTTGTGAATAATGTAAAAAATGTGTCATATAAACATATAATGATGTAAGGATCAAAAGTTCCCAATTATGATGTTCACATGACACATTTATGTTATTATTCCGCGCTCTTTATCTTAAGAACCCAGTCATTGTGTGTAAATGTACCTACAGGCGGAGCAAATGTAAGAATACAGTCCTGCTTGAATTTTCCAATGTAACTTTCTGTTCCACTTACAGGGTCAAACCACCATGCATCTAAATATTCTCCGGCAACAGGATTAGGATTTAATTCAATCTTTCTTCCAGTGTAGTCATAGAATAATGCGAAGTCTTCTCCTGCAAATGCTGAAATACGGTTGTAACGCAAACCTTCCTTATATGCAAGAAGCTTCTGTGCCGCATGTCCTTTTTCAAATGGAACAGAACGCATAAGCGCAGCCATCTTTGACATATTGTCTGATGCCGGCGAATGAACTGCATCTTTCCAGTTTATTGTACAGCCATATGCACCAGGCTCAGTTCCATCACCTGTATAGAACTGCATGATAGAGCTGTGTCCAAATGTAAACCCGCATGCTCCTGCAAGAACAGACCAGTATGCAAATCTTCTCACATCATAGTCCTGCCAGAATGGCTGTGAAGGGTCATGAAGACCATGTGGAATATGCTCATATGATGGTTCACCATCTAATACAGGCTTTGGATTCCCACATTTTTCTACTCTTTCAATATATTTATATGTATCTTCACCATAGAAATAACCCATAGTCATACTGTCGTCCCATTTTTTAAGGCTCTTCTGGTCATAACGGCGATGACCTGACTGGAACATATAGAAATCTATCCATTCTGAATCCGGGAAATAATCACATGTTACAGTTCTTCCGAACGGGTGGAATGTAACAAGTTTGTCAGGGTTCTGCTCTTTAAGCTTGCGTCCCATCTTAGTCCAGAAATCAAACCCGTCTGTTCCTTTGCAGTCTCCACCTGTAATCCATATAATATTAGGATATTTGCCATAACGGTCTGTTAAAAACTGTATGTAATCTTCAACATTGTCTTCTGTAATTCTTTTTGCTTTAAACTGACCGCTCCAGATTGGAAGAAGTCCAAGATATAATCCATATTCTTCTGCCTTTTGTACGGTATAATCAACTAAATCCCAAAATCCGCCTTTTTGTGTATTAGGCTTAGTAAAATCTTCATCTAAAAATGCATCTATGCCATCTGCAGTTACAGTAGGCCATTTATGCGCAATAGTTATCTGTATAACATTATAACCTTTCTCGGCACGATTTCTAAGATAAGCATCTATCTCTTCTCTTGTAAGTGTACAAAACATAAGCCAGGCTGTATCACCAAGCCAGAAAAACGGTACATCTCCGTTCTTCATAAATCTTTTATCCTCTGATATTGTCAGCGGACCGTTATCCCATGGTTTCTTAAACATAACATACCTCCTGCAATTCTAAAACCTGTGTACTGCAAAATCCAGCAGTCATTACATGTTATAATGATACCATTATAATGTAATTTATTCAAGTTCAGAACTAAATTTACATGCTAATCATTGCTTCAAAGCCTTCTCCGACTGTCTCATCATCAAAATGTACAACTGTAGAAGAATCATTTTCTTTTGTTATTGTAACATCTTTAAGGTGAATATCTTCTGCCATCTGGCATCTTATACCCTGTCTTGCAACAATATTTACATTTTCAAAATATAAATCATGTATAGGAAGCTGTTTTAATCCGTCTACCTGAATTGCCTGTCCACAGCCCTGACAAACAATATTTTTCATATAAATATTTTTAAATTCAGGAATATCTTCAGGAATTATTTTCTTTTCGTCCATAGCACCGCTGTATGCCATTGTGAAAAGAACTGCCTGTTTAGGAATGTCTATCATTTTGATGTCTTCAAGAAGAATATCTTCAACAACACCGCCTCGTCCTAATGTACTCTTAAATCTTATACCAATATCTGTTCCTACAAATACACAGTTTGAAATGACAATATTCCTAAGTCCTCTTGACATTTCGCTTCCTGCAACAAACCCACCGTGTCCATGATATACTGTACAGTTTTTAATCGTAACATATTCTGTAGGAATTTCTATCTCGCGGGCTTTTGCATTTTTTCCGGCTTTCATACAGATAGCATCATCACCAACATCAAAGCTTGTGTTGATAACATCTACATATTTGCATGATTCCAAATCAAGTCCGTCACCGTTCTGTGCATTCCATGGGTTTCTTATAAATGCATTTCTCAAAGTCAGATGCTCGCAGAAAAGAGGGTGGACATTCCATGCAGGAGAATTCTGGAATGTAACTCCTTCTAATAATATTTTCTTACAT
>CAJJNI010000129.1 GCA_905193085.1 uncultured Lachnospiraceae bacterium
ATTGAAACTTTTAGAGACTAAAGAAATAACAAAACAGTTTGATAATAAAAAGATAATAGAAGACATAAATATTCATATTGACAGTGGTGAGATTGTATCACTGCTGGGAGTAAGCGGTGTTGGAAAAACAACACTATTTAACATAATAGCAGGGGTAATAACACCTGATGAAGGTGCTGTATTATTAAATGGCAGCAACATAAACGGAATTTCAGGGCAGATAAGCTACATGCTTCAAAAAGACCTGCTTCTTGCGCATATGAATATCTGTGATAATGTTGCTTTACCGCTTTTTGTTAAAGGCGTTAAGAAAAATGAAGCAAGAAAGCGCGCTAAAGAATTACTTCCATTGTTTGGCTTAGAAGGTGTTGAAAAGAAATATCCTTCACAGCTTTCTGGTGGAATGAGACAAAGAGCCGCATTTTTGAGGACCTATCTTTTTTCTGATGAGCTGGCATTGTTAGATGAGCCATTTAGTGCATTAGATGCGATAACAAAACAGGAAATGCATAAATGGTATATGAATATAATGAAAGAAATAAAGCTTTCAACAATATTTATAACCCATGATATAGATGAGGCGATAATGCTTTCGGACCGTATATATATCATGGCAGGCAGTCCGGGAAAAATTGTTAAGGAAATAAAAATAAATCAGGAAAAATATGACAGAGAAGATTTCAATCTTACTGTAGAATTCTTGCAGTATAAAAAAGAAGTAATGTCATATTTAAAAAATGAAAAAGCCTGAATATTACAATGATTTTACATTAATTATACAATGTTGTGATAGCAGTATTTACATTCCACCTTTACTATATAAACAAATAAACAGTAAAGGTGGAATTTTATATGAGAAGAATATGGAGTATTATCGATGAATTAAATTTTACCCAAAAAACAAAAAATAAAATGTTTATTATGTTTAATACAGCAGGCTGGACATGTGTGGCACTGTTACTGTGTATTATTTTTGGAGCTTTTTTTGGAACATTTAGTGATAACTGGATTGAAATTACAATGATTATTATAGGTTATATAGGAATTGGAATCGGCTTTTTTGGAAGTGTCATGTATTTACTTAGAAACAGCTAAAATTTGTTATTTAAACTACTCTTTATTGAAAATGTTCATTTAATCGTTTATAATAAACACAATATGATACCGGCGGGTTGTCTGGTGCTATGCACTTTTCCCCCTGGTATCATAAAAAATGAATATGGAGGATTTAAATGACAACGACACGAATCAGAGAGTTTTTAAGGACATTACAGATTAAGAATTTTTTCCTTCTTACGCTTGCAGGAATTATCAATGCTATTGGGGTTACGATGTTTCTTGCACCGGTAAATTTATATGACAGCGGTATTTCAGGAACATCTATTCTATTATCACAGATTACACCACAGTGGCTTAGCCTTTCGGTATTTCTATTAATTCTAAATGTGCCACTTTTCCTTTATGGATACAAAAAGCAGGGACTGGCATTTACAGTCTATGCGATATATACAGTATTTATTTATTCTCTGTCAGCTTTTCTTATAACTGATATATTACCTGTAGATGTAAGTATTGCATCACCACTTGCCGGAGAAGATTTGCTTTTATGTGCGATATTTGGAGGCCTTATTTCAGGTATTGGCAGTGGTCTTGCAATAAGATATGGCGGTGCAATGGACGGTATCGAAGTTATGGCTGTAATATTTGCCAAGAAAATTGGAATTACGGTTGGAACATTCGTAATGGGATATAATATGTTACTTTATATCATATGCGGAATGATTTTAAAGAGCTGGATTCTGCCTTTATATTCAATTGTTGCGTATGCAGCTGCATTAAAGACAGTCGATTTTCTTGTTGAAGGTATTGACCGCTCCAAATCAGCAATGATTGTTACCGAAAAATCAGAGAAAGTCTGCGGGGTGCTATCAGAAGAATTTAAGTGCGGACTTACAATAATGAATGCCACAGGTTACTATTCACAGACCGAAAAACAGGTTGTTTATATAGTTTTAAACAGATTTCAGATAACAAGAATGAGAAATCTTGTTCATGAGGCAGACCCGAAAGCATATATTACAATTTCGGAAGTAGCCGATGTATTTATGAAGCAGCAGGAATTTGCAGATAATGTTAAAGGGTAGGGTATAATGGTTAATTTATATGCTGCAGACATAGGAAGAGAAAAAAATAGGAAAGAATATTGATTTCAGAGGATAATTTATGCAGACAAGAGAAGAAGCATTAGAGTATGGTCTGTCTTTTCCATACACTTACAAAGAAGCTCCTTTTCACGATAAAAACTGGCAGTTAGTCAGGGTTGAGGGCAGTAAGAAGGCTTTTTTGTGGATTTATGAAAAAGATGGTTATATCAATTTAAATGTAAAAACAGACCCAAACTGGCGTGATTACTGGAGAGATGCGTTTGAATCGGTAATTCCCGGCTGGCATCAGAATAAAGAACATTGGAATACGATTATTCTGGACGGAACAGTTCCTGATGATGCCATACGCACAATGATAGCTGAAAGCTATGAAATTATAACAGACAATCCTGCTAAAAGAATATATGATGCAGTTAGGAAGGTTCCGAAAGGAAAAGTTGCAACATATGGCCAGATAGCTCAGATGGCAGGAAATAAAAGAATGGCAAGAGCTGTTGGAAACGCACTTCATAAAAATCCTGACCCGGATAATATACCGTGTTACCGTATCGTAAATTCAAAGGGTGAGCTTGCCGCAGAATTTGCTTTTGGAGGAGCAGGAAAGCAGGCAGAACTGCTTGAAGCTGACGGTATTAAAGTTAATGGCGGTAAGGTGGATTTGGCAGTTTATGGTATTAATTTGGATTGAAAATTATTATGTAATATGTTATTATATTAATACACTATCAAAGTATTTAAGAAAGGAGCAATAATTATGAAAATTAACAACATAACACTTGTAAATGAATTTCTTGAAATTGTAAGAGAATGTAAAGGAAATGTATATTTAACCAGTAATGAGGGTGACAAATTTAATTTAAAATCTGCAATGAGTCAATATGTTGCAATGGGAGCGCTTCTTGGACAAAAAGGTGATGAACTTGAATTGTGGTGTGAAGAGAAGGAAGATGAAGCAAAATTTATGAAATTCCTTCAGGAGCATCCTGAAACAATATAGCAATAACACAACAACTCCGGGTGCATACTGCATTTGGAGTTGTTTTATGTGGAAAGCAGGGATAAAGTATGTTTAATGAGGTTAAGAAAAAGCTTGGCTTTGGTTGTATGAGACTTCCATTACTGGAAAATGGAGATGTTGATTTAGCGGAAACTTCTAAGATGGTTGATAAATTCCTTGAAGAAGGATTTAATTATTTCGATACTGCTCATGGATATCTTAATGGAAAAAGCGAGCTTGCAATAAAAGAATGTCTTACAAAAAGACATAAAAGAGAAGAATATATTCTTACAGACAAGCTTACAATGTCATATTTTAAGAAAAAAGAAGATATAAGACTATTTTTTGAAAATCAGCTTAAGGCATGCGGTGTTGACTATTTTGATTTTTATCTGATGCATTCGCAGTCAAAGGAAATTTTTGAGTATTTCAAAAAATGCAGAGCAAAATCCACAGTAAGGGATAGTGCTCTGTGTTTTTATAATTATAGTATATTATTACAGAAAAATTTATGGAGGATTAAACATGCTTAATATAAAAAATCTTACAAAAGTGTATGGAGATAAAAAGGCAGTAGATGATTTGACATTACATATTAATTCGGGAGAGATATATGGCTTTATAGGGCATAACGGAGCCGGAAAAACTACAACAATTAAATGCTGCTGCGGTATTTTACAGTTTGATGAAGGTGAAATACTGATAGATGGCATATCAGTTAAAAATAAACCTCTTGAAGCAAAGAAAAAAATAGCATATATTCCTGATAATCCTGATTTATATGATTTTATGACAGGTATCCAGTTTTTAAATTTTGTGGCTGATATTTTTGGTGTAACTGCAGATGAGCGGCAGAACCGTATTCGTAAATATGCAGAAATGTTTGAATTAACTGATAATCTAGCGCAGCCTGTTTCGGCATATTCACATGGAATGAAGCAAAAGCTTGCAATTATTTCAGCACTTGTGCATGAGCCGAAGCTGATAATCATGGATGAACCGTTTGTGGGACTTGACCCTAAAGCGTCCCATCTTTTAAAGACTACAATGAAAGAATTATGTGAGTCAGGTGCAGCAATATTCTTTTCAACGCATGTACTTGAAGTGGCAGAGAAACTTTGTGACAAAGTTGCAATTATCAAAGATGGAAAATTAATAAAATCAGGTACTATGGATGAAGTCAGAGGAGATGCTTCTTTAGAAGATGTATTTTTGGAACTGGAGGATGCACAATGACAAAAACACTTATAAAAAAACAGATGCTTGAAGTTTTTTCATGGCTGTATCAGAATAAAAAGACAGGAAAGAACCGTGACAAAAAAGGGATAATTATTTATTCTTTTTTGTATATTTTATTGTTTGGCCTGCTGGCATTTATCTTCTATCAGATGGCAGATTCGTTATGTGCACCGCTCATTAATGCCGGGTTTGGATGGCTGTATATGGCACTTATGGGGATTATCGGTGTAACATTCGGGGTGTTTGGCAGTGTGTTTAACACATTTGCAAGTCTTTATCAGGCAAAAGACAATGATTTATTATTGTCAATGCCAATTCCTGTAAAAAGTGTTCTTACAGCAAGACTTTCAGGAGTCTATGCAATGGGACTTCTTTATGAAATGCTTGTCATGATACCTGCTGTAATAGCATATTTTATAGTTGTAAAATTAAATGCTGTAGTTATTATTTTCAGTGTTCTAATCCCATTTATTTTATCATTTTTTGTATTGGCTTTTTCATGTATTCTTGGTTTCGTTGTTGCTCTTATAAACAGTAAGCTTAAGAACCAGAAGATTCTTACGGTAATTGTTTCACTGGCATTTTTCGGTGTGTATTATTATTTTTGCGGCAATGCCAGCAGGCTGTTACAGAGCGTTATTTTAAATCCTGAAAATATAGCCGGAAAAATTAAAGGCTTTGCATATCCTTTATATCATATGGGGCTTGCTGCAGAGGGAAAAACTGTATCAATGCTTATTTTTACCGGTATTATTGCTGTAGTTTTTCTTCTTGTATATGCTGTTTTACAGTATAGTTTCCTGAGGCTTGCAACAGCAAATAAGGGGGCCGCAAAAGTAAAATATGTTGAGAAAAAAGCAAAGGCCGGTTCAGCAGACAAAGCATTACTTCAAAAAGAATTTAAAAGATTTTTTGAAAGTCCGAACTACATGTTAAATTGTGGACTTGGAATAGTAATAATGGTTGTTTTGGCGGTTGTTATTTTATTTAAGCAAAATACTGTAAATGATATTATTTCTATAGGAAAAATAGCAGGGTATGAAGGTGTGATTTCGCTCTTAATAGCAGCTTCAATATGTATGATGATAACAATGAATGATATTTCTGCTCCATCAGTTTCTTTAGAGGGAAAGAATTTATGGATTGTGCAGGTACTTCCTGTATCAGGCTGGCAGATTTTAAAGGCAAAACTAAATATGCATATTATTTTAAATATAATACCGGCTATAATACTTACTGTATGTGTAGAATATATTTTTAAACCATCAGTATTTTTTGGAATTATGATTCCGGTAACTGTTATTTTATTTATTATTTTGATGGCAGCTTTCGGACTTTTCTGTAACTTAAAAGCTCCTAATTTAAATTGGACAAATGAAATATCTCCTATAAAACAGTCGCTTAGTGTAACACTTACATTGTTTGGTGGCTGGTTATTTGTACTTGCGTTGGGATTTATTTATTATTGGCTTTACGACAGGATTACAGCAGAAGTATATCTTATTTGTGTTAATCTGTTTTTAGTTATAATAAATGTTATTCTACTCGAATGGCTAAAGAAAAGAGGCAGCCATATAATTAAAAACTTATAAATAAAAATACTATAAATGAGAAAATACAGAAAAATGCACAAAAATAATTTCGTTTTGTTTGTGGGTAAAACACATTTTGAAAAATAAAATATAATATGTTTTTGTGACACGGACGAAATTATGCAATATCTTAAATTAACTCATTTATAATTGAATTATTAAAATGATGTCAGGGTCAAAATCCCCCAAAAGTCAGATTTAAAAATCTGGAAATTGGGGGATTTTATAAATTATTTTAGTTTATTATACTGCTCGTCAGAAACTGCTTCGCACCATTCATTTGAACATTCTATACCTGGAACTTCAACAGCAAGATGAGAGAACCATTCATTTGGGGCAGCACCATGCCAGTGTTTAACCTCAGCAGGAATATTGATGCAGTCACCCGGTTTCATTTCAATGGCTTCTTTGCCTTCTTCCTGATAGTATCCGCGTCCGGCTGCACATATAAGAATCTGGCCGTCACCTGATTTGGCATGATGTATATGCCAGTTGTTTCGACAGCCCGGCTCAAATGTTACATTGAAAACACCGACCTGACTTGTGGATACAGGTGCAAGATAGCTGTGTCCGATAAAATACTGTGCAAATGCATCATTAGGTTTTCCAATTGGAAATACCATAGATTTTTCCTCCAATCAATATTTATAATGAAGTTATAAAATCATTGATTTGCTGTTTTCCGGCTCTGTTTAAAAGTTTTCCTTCAACTATATCTGCATCTTTTGCTGATGGCTGTAATTCTTTTATTGTATTTCCGAAACCACTGCCTCCTGATGTTGCAAACAGAACTATCTTTTTACCTGAAAAATCAAATGTTTCCAAAAATGTATTGATTATTGTTGGTGCTACATACCACCAGATTGGAAAGCCGACAATTATTTCATCATAAATGCTCATATCTATATCAGTGTTGATAATTTCAGGTCTGAAACTTTTATCATTCATTTCGACACTGCTTCTTGATTTTTTATCCATCCAGTTCAAATCGGCTTTTGTGTAAGCCTCTTTAGGTGTAATTTCGTATAAATCGTAATTCCCTGCATCTGCTATCATCTGTGCCACTTTTTTTGTAGTTCCGCTTGCACTGAAAAATGCTACTAATTTCTTTGACATAAATTATTCCTCCTTGTTTAA
>CAJJNI010000130.1 GCA_905193085.1 uncultured Lachnospiraceae bacterium
GGTATGCCTCTTCTTCTGACAGGTTGTTCTTTTCCATAAGCATGATTTTTGCTTTTAAAATAAGTTCTTTTTCCTCATCATTTCTCGGTTTTGGTTTACTGTTCTTAGCTTTTTTTCTATATTTTTCGCTGACGCGAATCATCATTTCAAGAGTATTGACAAGCTCGTGAACTTTTAACGGCATCTCCTGAAAAATGATGTTGTCTCCGCCATATAAATCCCATACTCTTTTTGACGCAAGCACAAGCATTGACACATCAAACGGCAGTGCAGCCTTAACATCTCTGCATGTCATATCAGCAAACTTACACCCACAGATTAAAATACCTCTTTCAATCTGCTCTGCCATCTGTATTGCCATAGCTCCATTTGTACAAACTCCCTGCACTTTAAAACCACTTCTTATAAGCAGGCTCTTTATCTTATTTGCGTCTTCCATTTTAGGGAATGCCACAATAATGCTGAACATTTGTACCTCCTATCTTCTGCAATTGTTTATGCGAGATAAAAAAGTTATATTTTCTGCAAATATTGTTCTAATTCCCAATTTGAAACCTGAGAGCAGTAAGCACGCCACTCTTCTTTTTTAGCATTGTAGAATTTGTTAGTTATATGTTTACCTAATACACCCTGTATAAATTCATCTTTCATAAATTCCTGCAATGCCTCAAACAGACTTTCAGGAAGTAAATCTATACCTTCTTTTATAAGTTCTGACGGACGCATCTCAAACAGATTTTTTTCTATCTGTTTCGGCGGCTCAATTTTATTTTTTATACCGTCAAGGCCTGCTGCAAGACATACCGCAAATGCAAGATACGGATTGCATGATGCGTCAGGACTTTGAAGTTCAATTCTTGTGTGTTTTCCTCTCTCAAGCGGGATTCTCATGAGTGCTGTTCTGTTCGTCTGCGACCATGTAATTGAAATAGGTGCTTCATATCCTCTTACAAGTCTCTTATATGAATTTACGGTAGGATTAGTTATTGCAGTTATTGCCTTAATATGTTTCATAAGACCTCCTATGAAATAATATGCTTCTTTACTTAATCCTAATTCATCATTTTCATCTGAGAAAATATTAATATTATCTTTAAACAATGAGAAATTCATATGCATTCCTGAACCGTGAACACCATATTTAGGTTTTGGCATAAATGTTGCATGATAACCATGTCTTTTGGCTATTGTCTTAACAGCTATTTTAAATGTCATAACATTATCAGCAGTTGATAGTGCATCTCCGTATTTAAAATCTATTTCATGTTGTCCCGCCGCCATTTCATGGTATGACTCTTCTACTGTAAATCCCATTTCTTCAAGTGTAAGAACCATATCTCTTCTTACATTTTCACCAGAATCTGTCGGTCCTAAATCAAAATATCCGCCTCTTTCTCTTGTTATTGTCGTAGGATTACCATTCTCATCTGTATCAAAAAGGAAAAATTCGCATTCAGGTCCTATATTAAAATCATACCCCATTTCTTTTGCCTTGCCGATTTCTCTTATAAGAATCTGTCTTGGATCTCCATGAAACGGATTGTCATTAAAATCATTTACATTACATATAAGTCTTGCAACTTTTCCCTGCTGTGGTCTCCATGGAAATATTACAAAAGTGTCTAAATCAGGACACAGATACATATCTGATTCTTCAATTCTAACAAACCCTTCAACTGTTGAACCGTCAAACACAAATCTGTTATCAAGTGCCTTTTTCAACTGACTTGCTGTTATCGCAATATTTTTCATTGTTCCGAAAATATCAGTAAACTGAAGTCTTATAAATTCTACGTCCTCTTCTTCTACCATTCTCATTATATCTTCACTTGTGTATCTGCTCATATAAATTAATCCTCCTTGCAATATTTCTCTATTATTGTCTTAAATTTTAATTTTCCGCCAAACAAATCAAGTGCACTTCCAATTGTGACATTGACTTTATTTTTTCCAAGTTTTTTAAGCAGCTCTAAATCTTCGTATGAGCCAACTCCTCCTGCATATGTAGAAACCGCATATGACTGCGCAAGCATTTTTACAAGTTCTGTTTCTATGCCTTTTGCTTTTCCTTCAACATCGACCGCATGAATTAAGAATTCATCACACTCGGACGCAAGCTCATTTATCTGTCTGACACTTAATTTCATATCAGTAAACCTCTGCCATCTGTCCGTAACAACATAATATTCATTATCTTTCCTGCGGCAGCTCAAATCAAGAACAAGATGTTCTTTTCCTACCTCTGATTTGATTTTATCAAGATTTTTCAAATTAATATTTCCATCTTTAAAAACATATGATGTAACTATTACATGCGCTGCCCCGGCATCTATAAACTGTGCTGCATTTTCTGCTGTTATTCCGCCTCCCGCATCAAGTCCTCCCGGATATGAATCAAGAGCCTTTAACGCCTGTTCTTTTGTTTTCTCATAAAATTCCGAGTCATGTGAATTAAGCATAATTACATGTCCGCCTTTTAATCTGTACGATTTATAAATTTCCGCATAATCAGCAGCACTTTGTTCTGACACAAAATTTTCTTTTGCATAGTCATTTTCATCAAGCAGTGTACCGCCAACTATCTGTTTTACTTTTCCATTATGTATATCTATACATGGTCTGAACTCCATCTGTATATCATATCCCTTCAATAAATCTGATTATTACTATATGTTTTATTAACTTTTCACCTTAGTATATCAGACGGTTTTCTGTTTAGCAAGACAATTTATGATGCCAGGGTCAAAAAGCCCTGTCATATACCTAAGCCTGCTCATAAGCAGGTGACAGGCTTTGAGACCCGCCCCAATATGAGAGCATAAAAGCGGATTTTTTATCCCACGATATGCGAATATCGGGCAGGAGTGTGCAAGTGCATAGCACGGAACACTCCGCAGGCATCATAGCCAGTAACATAACAGTTACATATGTACATTACAGGCAATACTACAATTATAAAAAGGCGCAGGTATCCCATAAAATAAGACGCCTGTGCCTTTACATTCTTTACATTATCTTGTTGTACCTGTTGCAGCAGGTGCACCAGATGCAGAACCGCCATCCACGATATCGTCTCCAACATCTTCTACACCATCAACTACATCTCTGCCAACATTATCAACAGTATCTAATACATCATCACCAACATTTTCCACACCGTCCATTACACTGCCATCATCATTTGTGTTATTTCTGTTGGTCTCATCAGCATTATTGTTTCTGTTGTCATTTGTGGTATTTCTGTTGTCATTTGTATTGCTGTCATTGTCTGTATTCTTTGTATCTGCTGATGTATCCGGAGAAGCGGACGCATCATTTCCGGTTGTCGCATCATTATTGGCACCACAACCTGCAAAAACAAACATAACTGCAAGACAAAGTCCAACTGTAAAACATTTCTTTAATGCTTTCATATTAATCTCCTTCTGCTGCTGCTTTAATAGAATATGATACATTTAAATCATATTATAGAGATAATATGTGCATTTTTTATTTTTTTATTCGTTATTATTTTGTTGAAATATCAGTTACAAAATAAGAATCAATATCTAAATCAACCATTCTTGATAAGACTGATGTTTCCATAGTATACACTTTATCAGAACCTTCTATATATACATAATAATCATCTGCATAATCTGTATCATTAGATTTATTACCTACATAAAGAGTATATTCTTTATCGATTGTATCACACTGAACTTCATTTATACCGTCCTGAACTTCAACAAGCTTTGCAGTAGTCTCATCAAGAACCTGATATTTTACATTAATGACAGCTTTCGGATTATCAAAACCATACTGTTTATATTTATCATCATCAATTTTATAATCTACAGCTCTGAAGAAAGAATACTCTGTCATCTCATCAATCATAGCCTGAAGTGTAATCTGATTACCTTTCTTATAGTCTTCAGCATCTTTTGCTGCATACCATGTTATATCTTTTTCCATATAATCGTCTGATGTAATATGTTCCTCGGCATCATCTTCTACTACAGCCTTAACTCTTAAATGCTTATCAGAACTCTTTATGTCTATTTCTCTGAAACTTGATTCTTCAACCTTAGGAAATGTCTCCATATCAAACAAATCATACAGCCCCATCATAAACATTACTTTTAAATCAGCATTTATCTGATAAACATTTTCATCATCGTCCATACGAAAATAATAATTCTCAGTTGATGTATTTTCATTTCCAATATAGTATTCATGTTTTGTTCCATCTTTTTCTTCGAAACTTATAGAAACAAGTGGATTGTCAAAACCATATTCTGATAATTCATCTGCTTCACTTGCAGAAATAATTCTTTCTGCTTCAACACTGCTGAGACTCTCTGCCATTTTAGTAACATATGTCTGATTTACAGGAAAACTGTCATCTTCACTGTAATGCCACTCTTTGTCAGAATTTCTTACTAATGTCAAATCTTTATTGTCTGTATCCTCGCATTTATAAGTAAACGATACTATATTCTCAGCACCAACCTGGCTTACAGCTATATTATCACTTTTTTCATCTGTTGATTCATCATTTTTGATAACAAATTTTGTTATTACAAAATATGCAGCAACAAGAAGCACAAGGACTATAATTACTATGAGAAGCTTTTTTATTTTTTTACTCATTAACGCTTACGCCTCCTTAACCAAATAACAAGACCTGTCACAATAACTCCTAATGGAATAAGAATCATCAGTACAAATATCCATGCTGTCATCTGACCTGATGTAACTGCTAAAGATGTAGAATACACATTTTTTCCTCTTATTGAAATCATGCTCTCATGCTCACACAAAAAGCTTACGGAATTTAAAAGGAAATCATAGTTACCGCCTGATACATATGTGTCCATCTGTGAATTTGAAATATAAGGTGATGTAACTGCAACAAGACGCGCCTCTGTATTATCATCAATTGTATCTGTAACCGCAATTGCAAGTGTCATTGCACCTGTCTGGTCACCATCTGATTTTTCCAATGTATCAGCATCAAGAGATTTAATATAACCTGTTGAAGTTGTCTTAAGCAGTGTTGTTGACTTTAATGTGCTCTTTCTGTTTTCAAGAACTCTTATGTTCTGTCCAAAAGGTACTACCATAACTTCAGATGCAGCAGAAAGAGGCTTTACAATATCATGTTCTCCATACATAGGTCTTATATAATTACGCATGTTCTGCATAACATAGTTACTGTTACCTTCACATACTATACCACTGTCAACAGCTATACCAAACTCAGCAAGAACACTGTCAAGATTTGGTGTATTACCTTTCTGATAAAAGCTTGTATAGAAAATATTCCCACCTTTTGCAATATAATCTTTTAAAACCTGTGCCTCGTCCTGGTTAATATCACTTGTCGGAGCCTGAATATATAAACAGTCGGCATCTGATGGAATTTCTTTAACAGTGGCAAGACTAAGCTCTACAAGCTCAATATTTTCTCTCTGGATAGAACTCTGGAAACTGCTCTCCATAGATGATTCACCATGTCCTGTAACTACATACATTCTTGGAAGATTGTCTGTAGTTACATAATCAAGTGCACTTGTAAGCGCATCTTCACCATTAAATGTTGAAGTCTGTGTATACCCTGTTGAAGATGTACTGCTCTTAGTATATGAAGTAACATAAATATCATCAACAGATACAACTTTTGCTCTCTTTGAACTCTCAACAATAACGCTGTTATCTGAAAGCGAATCCTCAGTATACTGAGCTGTAAAATTAGGATTAACAGCCGGGTCTTTATTTACTATTTTAATATGTTTGCCTGATGCAGCCTTATATTTATTGAGAAGCTCTGTAAGAGATTCATCTTCTTTACCTGACTGCGCAATTACATATACAGTTATATCTTCATCAAGCGAATCAAGTATCTTATTAGTCTGATCTGATAATGTATATAATTTTTCTTCACTGTAATCAAGCTTTGTGACATCAGCCGGAAGTACATTTACAATTATGTTAACCACAAGTATTATTGCAATTACAATAACAGTTAAAACCGTACTGTACGAACCGCCTTTAAAATTTCTTGATTTTAAATTACTACTATGCTTACTCAATGTACTTACCTCCTAACTGTATCTTCTCTTCTGCACTGCCTGTACTGTAAGAAATACGAAGAAAGCACAGCCTGACAGATAATATACTACACTTGTCAAATCCAAAATACCATAAAGGAAATTATCAAGCTTTGATGCACAGTCAAGCACACCGAAAACTTTTGCAAACAATCCTTCAAACATTGTCTTATTTACGAGGAAAGTAATTACAAGAGCTGCCTCTCCGATAATTCCAATTGCAACAGACACAATAATATGCTTAGTCATCGCATAGACAATAAGTGCCAGTGCAATAATAACTATTGCAAATCCTATAAGCGATGCAATTGCAGAACCTGGAATAAAGCTTAAGATTCCACCGATAAAATATGTTATCATAAGTATTCCAAATGTAAATACGGCTGCAATAACCTGACTTTCTGTAATTGCTGATAAAAACAGGCCAATCGCAACATACAGAGAACCAAGCAAAAAGAAACCAAATAATGCAACAAAATCCATCGTCATTGATTCTGTTGTTTTGCCATATATTTTCATAATAAAAGGATACAGGCAAAACAAAATTACAGGCATTAAAAATGTAACTTCCATTGCAAGATACTTTCCAAGAACAACATCTGTAATTTTAACCGGTGCAGTGTACAAGAGCTGGTCCGTCTTCTGTTTTCTCTCCTCGGCCATAACACGCATTGTAAGTATAGGAATAATAATAACGAGAATAAATGAAACACCACTTAAAGTATTTCTTATCAATGAGCTTCCTGCATACAGATTATATAATGAAAAAAACATACTTACGATAAATATCATAAATGCAACAAAAATATAACCTATCATAGAATTAAAACATGACTTTAATTCTTTCTTAAAAACTGCGTTCATATTCTATTCTTCCTCCTGTAATTGTAATTTATCTTTCGGATTTTCCATTATGGCTTCCTGTTTATTATTATCAGCAGTCTTTGTCATATCAAGGAATATATCTTCAAGAGACTTCTTATCTACATGCATTGATATAATAGGGCATTTTGCTTCAGCCATAGCATAGAATAT
>CAJJNI010000131.1 GCA_905193085.1 uncultured Lachnospiraceae bacterium
GCATACCGTTACATACAGAAAAACAGTATGGACAGTGGTAACAGTATGGTCGATACTGCGGCAATGCTTCTTAGTATTATGGATATGTAAAATGCATGCTTTACATCAATTAAAAAAAATTGTATAATTTATATGATGGCAGTTATATGTTTAGGAGGTATAATTATGAAGTTTACAAAAATGCACGGTTGCGGTAATGATTATGTGTATGTTAATTGCTTTGAAGAGACCGTAGACAATCCGGGTGAAGTTGCAATTAAAGTAAGTGACAGACATTTTGGTATTGGTTCAGACGGACTTATTCTTATTAAACCTTCAGATAAAGCTGATTTTTTCATGGAAATGTATAATTCCGATGGTTCACAGGCTGAAATGTGCGGAAATGGAATAAGATGTGTTGCAAAGTATGTATATGACTATGGTCTTACTGATAAAACTGAAATTTCTATTGACACATTGGTTGGAATAAAGTATCTTAAGTTAGAGATAACTAACAATAAAGTTTCAAGTGTAACAGTAAATATGGGCAGTCCGGTTTTAGAGCCTTCAAAGATTCCGGCATTATTTGATGGGGATAAAGTAGTAAATCAGTCACTTATGATTGAAAATGTTGAGTTTAAGGTGACATGTGTTTCCATGGGAAATCCGCATGCGGTTATTTTTATGAAAGAGATAGATTCCTTAAAACTTAATGTTTTAGGTCCTTATTTTGAAAATAATGAGAAATTCCCAAAAAGAATTAATACGGAATTTGTCCAGATAATTGACAGACAGCATATTAAAATGCGTGTATGGGAACGAGGTGCAGGAGAGACTCTTGCCTGTGGAACAGGTACATGTGCATCTGTTGTTGCATGTATATTGAATGGTTATACTGACAACAAAGTAGAAGTCGAACTTCTTGGAGGTAAGCTTTTTATTGAATATGATGCCGAAGAAAATAAAGTATATATGACAGGACCTGCTACAGTTGTTTTTGATGGAACAACAGACAGTCTGTTTGTATAGAGATTAAATTTTAATGTTAATACCGGTGGTAGCGGCAGCTGTGGCTGGTTGTCCGTTGTCGTACCATGTATCATAAGATGAAAATTTAAGGAGGATAAAAATGTTTAAAATTAACGAAAATTATTTAAAATTACCTGGAAGTTATTTGTTTAGTACAATCGGTAAGAAGGTAAAAGCATATCAGGAGGCAAATCCGGACAAAGCAATTATCCGTCTTGGTATTGGTGATGTAACACAGCCAATCGCTCCTAAAATTATTGAAGCTATGCACAGTGCAGTTGATGAAATGTCAAAAGCAGAGACATTCCACGGATATGCACCTGATTTAGGATACGAATTTTTGAGAAATGCAATTGTAGAAGGAGATTATAAATCAAGAGGCGCTGATATTTCTGCAGATGAAATATTCGTAAGTGATGGTGCCAAATGTGATTCAGGAAATATCCAGGAAATATTCAGCTTAGACAATAAGATTGCTGTATGTGACCCTGTATATCCTGTTTATGTTGATACAAATGTTATGGCAGGAAGAACAGGAAATTACAATGCTGATACAGAGATGTTTGAAAATGTTATTTATATGCCATGTACAGCAGATAGCAATTTTGCACCTGAACTTCCAAAAGAAACACCTGATATGATTTATCTTTGCTTCCCAAATAACCCTACAGGTTCTACAATTACAAAAGACCAGCTTCAGGAATGGGTAGATTATGCTAACAAAGTCGGCGCTGTTATTATTTATGATGCTGCCTATGAAGCATATATTTCAGAAGATAATGTTCCTCATACAATTTATGAGTGTGAAGGTGCAAAGACATGTGCAATTGAATTAAAGAGCTTTTCAAAAAATGCAGGATTTACAGGTGTACGTCTTGGATATACAGTAGTTCCTAAAGAATTAAAATGTGGTGATGTATCACTCAACGCACTCTGGGCAAGAAGACATGGTACAAAGTACAACGGAGCTCCATACATCATTCAGAGAGCTGGTGAAGCAGTATATTCACAACAGGGTAAAGAACAGATTAAGAAGCAGGTTGCTTATTATATGAACAATGCTAAGACTATTAAAGAAGGTCTTCAGGCAGCAGGATTTACAGTATCAGGTGGCGTAAATGCACCATACATCTGGCTTAAGACACCTGATAAGATGACTTCATGGGAGTTCTTTGATTATCTTCTTGAAAATGCAAATGTTGTCGGTACTCCGGGTTCAGGATTTGGACCAAGCGGTGAAGGATATTTCAGACTGACAGCTTTTGGAAGCTATGAAAATACATTGGCTGCAATTGAGAGAATTAAGAAATTATAATAAAATACCCGTTTTATTATATACAAAATTTGGGTGATATATTATAAATAGCCGCAGACTGCATTTATGATGTGGTCTGTGGCTTATGTTGTGAATATGGAGGTAAGTTAGATGGCAAACATTATTTCTGATGAAACAATAGAATATGTTGGTATTCTTGCAAAGCTTGAGCTTTCTGAAGAAGAGAAAGAACAGGCTAAAGCTGATATGGGAAGTATGCTTGACTATATTGATAAACTCAACGAACTTGATACAACCGGTGTTGAGCCTATGTCTCATGTGTTCCCTGTTAATAATGTGTTTAGGGAAGATGTTGTAACAAATGAAGATGACAGGGATAATATTCTCAAAAATGCTCCGGAAGAAAAAGACGGAAGCTTTATGGTGCCAAAAACAGTAGATTAGAGGAAAGGAGAATATATAATGGGACTTATGGAACTTACTGCAGTTGAATTGGGAAAGAAAATAAAAGCAGGAGAAGTTACGGTTAAGCAGGCAGTTGAAGCTGTATACACACAGATTGAAAAAGTAGAAAAGGATGTTAATGCATATGTTACTGTTCTTAATAAAGAAGAAGTTTTAAAAAAGGCAGAACAAGTGCAGAAAGATATAGATTCAGGAAAGCTTGACGGACCTTTGGCAGGTGTACCGGTTGCAATAAAAGACAATATGTGTACTGAGGGAATCCTTACTACATGCAGTTCAAAAATTCTTAATAATTTTAAACCTGCATTTTCTTCAGAAGCTGTATTAAACCTTGAAAAAGCAGGTGCCATAATTATTGGAAAAACTAACATGGACGAGTTTGCAATGGGAAGTACAACGGAAACATCTGCTTATGGAGAAACAAAAAATCCATGGAATTTAGAGCATGTTCCGGGTGGTTCATCAGGCGGTTCATGTGCTGCTGTTTCAGCAAATGAGTGCTTCTTTGCATTAGGTTCAGATACAGGCGGTTCAATCAGACAGCCAAGTTCATTTTGTGGTGTAACAGGAATTAAACCTACTTATGGAACTGTTTCACGATATGGACTTATAGCTTACGGTTCATCATTAGACCAGATTGGACCTGTAGCCAAAGATGTTACTGACTGTGCCACTATTTTGGAGATTATAGCATCTCATGATAAAAAAGACAGCACATCAGTAGAAAGAGATGATTATAAATTCACAGACAGTCTTGTTGATGATGTTAAGGGAATGAAAATTGGTATCCCGAGAGACTATTTTGGAGATGGTCTTGATGAAGATGTAAAGAAAGCTGTTCTTGCGGCAGCAGATGTATTAAAGCAGAAGGGTGCAATTGTTGAAGAGTTTGATTTGAGACTTGTAGAATATGCAATACCTGCATATTATGTAATTGCATCAGCGGAGGCAAGCTCAAACCTTGCAAGATTTGACGGTGTTAAATACGGATACCGCACATCTGATTCAGAAGGACTTCACAGCATGTATAAAAAGACACGTTCAGAAGGATTTGGTCCGGAAGTTAAGAGAAGAATAATGCTTGGTTCTTTCGTTTTAAGTTCAGGTTATTATGATGCGTATTATCTTAAGGCACTTCGTACAAAGGCACTTATTAAGAAAGAATTTGATAAGGCATTTGAAAAATATGATGTCATTTTAGGTCCGGCAGCTCCGACAACTGCACCGAAACTTGGCGATTCACTTTCAGACCCTATTAAGATGTATTTAGGTGATATTTATACTATTTCAGTAAATCTTGCAGGTTTGCCGGGAATAAGTGTTCCATGTGGAACTGATAAAGACGGACTTCCGATTGGAATGCAGCTTATTGGAGACTGCTTTAAAGAGAATAATATAATCCGTGCAGCATATTCATTTGAACAGTCAAGGAACTATGAAGCACCGGATATTGCTACAAAATAGAAAGGAGAGAGAATAAATGGCACAGTATGAAACAGTCATCGGACTTGAAGTCCATGTTGAACTTGCAACTAAAACAAAAATCTTTTGTGGCTGTTCCACAGCTTTTGGTGGAGCACCTAATACACATACATGTCCTGTATGTACAGGTATGCCCGGCTCTCTTCCTGTACTTAATAAACAGGTTGTAGAATATGCTATGGCTGTTGGTATTGCAACAAATTGTGATATAACACAGTATTGTAAATTTGACCGTAAAAATTATTTTTATCCTGATAATCCTCAGAATTATCAGATTTCACAGCTCTATCTTCCAATATGCCGCAATGGTGGTGTTGAAATTGAATTAGAAAACGGAACTAAGAAAACAGTAGGTATTCATGAAATTCATATGGAAGAAGATGCAGGAAAACTTATCCATGATGAATGGGAAGATTGTTCACTTGTGGACTTTAACCGTTCCGGTGTACCGCTTATTGAAATTGTATCAGAGCCTGATATGCGTTCAGCAGAAGAAGTTATAGCTTATCTTGATAAGCTTCGTTTAATCATTCAGTATTTAGGCGCATCTGACTGTAAGCTTCAGGAAGGTTCAATGAGAGCCGATGTCAATTTATCAGTAAGAGAAGTTGGCGCAAAAGAGTTTGGAACAAGAACTGAAATGAAAAATCTTAATTCGTTTAAGGCAATTGCAAGAGCAATTGAAGGAGAAAGAGAAAGACAGATTGATTTAATAGAGTCTGGTGAAAAAGTTGTCCAGGAAACAAGAAGATGGGATGATACAAAGGGATATTCATATGCAATGCGTTCAAAAGAAGATGCGCAGGATTATCGTTATTTCCCTGAGCCTGACCTTGTTCCTATTGTAATCAGTGATGAATGGCTTAATGAAGTAAAGAGCCGCCAACCTGAACTTCGTACTGAAAAACTTGCAAGATACAAGAGCGAATATGAGATTCCTGAATATGATGCTAAGATTATAACAGAGTCAAAACATATGGCAGATATATTTGAAGCTACGGTTGCAATATGCAACAAGCCTAAAAAAGTTTCTAACTGGCTTATGGTTGAGACAATGCGACTGATGAAAGCTAATGAGATGGAAGCTGACGATTTAAGCTTCTCACCTGAGAATCTCGCAAAACTCATAGAGCTTGTTGAGGCAGGAACTATCAACGGTAATGTGGCAAAAGAAGTATTTGAAGAGATTTTCTTAAAAGACACAGACCCTGAAAAATATGTAGAAGAACATGGTCTTAAAATGGACAATGATGTAGATGGATTAAAGGTAATTCTTGAAAAGATAATTGCAGATAATCCACAGTCTGTTGAAGATTACAATAATGGTAAGAAAAAGGCAATAGGATTTCTTGTCGGACAGGCAATGAAAGAAACAAAAGGAAAAGCAAATCCGGGTATTATCAACAAGATGATTCAGGAAATGCTTGATGCAAAATAATAATAATTGCATATATTATAAAGGTCATGCAGACTCTTATGAGCAGGCTCAAAGAATCTGTATGACCTTTTTGTCTGTTAAATTATTTTAAGTAATTATTATAATCAAATTCATCTTCTAGGTATTCAACATCATCAGAAGTTATCTTATCATTGTAATAAAGCATGTTAAGTGCATTGGAAAACATACTGTAGTAAGACTGCTCTAACTGATTAAGTGTGGTGTAGTCTTTTGCAAGATAACAGTAGTAAACTTTTGCCTCTTCAAGACTGTCACCTTTTGAACGAAGTGACTGCACAAGATAAAGATATGCGGTAACTGTTTCTTTTCCATTTTTAATCATGTCTTTAGTGCGGCTTATAACTTCATCATCATTATTTGCTGTATATAAGTCTTCAAGTTCTTTCCAGCATTTAACGGAAGCTTCTATTGTGTCAAGTCTTGAATCGGAAAAATCAGGAATGTTTTGGAGAGTTGCTGTTAGCAGCTGATAGTGTGTACTTCCTTCTCTTACATTGTCAAGTCCGTCATTTTTTTCAATATAATCAAGCTGATATATTGCAGAATCGTTATATAATCCCTGGGATTCATAATATGTTACATAGTTCTTATATGTTGCAAGAGAATTATTTGCATACGAATTATCCTTAAAAAAGTCATCGAGAAGTTTTTTTGCGGAATCATAATCTTTATTTGAAATATATGAATCAAAAGTATCCTGATTTTTTAAAGTATCTTCTTTCATCTGAAGCGCATCAATTCCGGCTTCAGTGTTACTTTCATCAACCATTTCATTTACATCTGCAGAATCTGTTGGTGCAGCAGTAGGCGCTGTTGTTTCAGCAGGGGAAGCTGTTTGGGTTATTTCTTCTGTTGCAGCAGCCGAAACTGTGGCGGCTTCTTCAGTTGTTTCAGTGTTGTGTGTCGGAAGAGCAATAGGGCGCTTTGTCGGCTGGGCAGTCTGTGTTGCGGCAGCTTCGTTTGAATCTTTATTATTATCATTGCTTAGATTGTTTACAACAATTGCAGCTATAGTTGCAATAACTATTATAATTGCAATTATTATAATAGCTTTTGTCTTTTTGTTAAGTTGTTTTAACATTTTTTCTCCTTCTTTACTGTTTATTTATTAGAATTTCATAATAACATAATTATTTATTTCAATCAATAGTGT
>CAJJNI010000132.1 GCA_905193085.1 uncultured Lachnospiraceae bacterium
TCTATCGAACTTACAATTTCACCTATCTGCTGGTCCTTTTCAATACGCTGTCCGATTTTTACATCCGGCATAAAAATTCCCGGCTCATTATTTTTAACTAACTCTATTCTGTTTATATCTGCAAGCTGTGGTTTCTTAATCCTTGCCCTGTCACCATCCCACATACCAAGTTCTGACATTATGGCAAATATACCGTCAACTATTTCATCACCATATTTTCTTGTTATGTACATGCCAACTCCCATTTCAACCGTAAACGCCGGTACACCGACACAGTTCATTGCATATGAAAATGTAGCCTCAAGATGAGAATCTGTCTCCTGCACCCATATTAAATCGGTATTTAAAAGAGCGGCATATTTTAAAAGCTTATCCTGCCAGTCTTTAATTACACGGACCTGTGGTAATTCCTGCAGAAACACACTGCTTGAATGAACATCAATACACAAATCTGAGCCAACTAAATCATCTACAATATGCGAAGCAACGCTCTCCATCAAAATACCGTCAGTAGTTCCAGGAAACACACTGTTCATGTCTGTTCCCGTAGGTGGAAATCCCCTTTGTATTGAATCCATGCCAAGCGGATTTAGTACAGGATAAATATCAACTGTTCCATGAAGCCACTGAATATTTTCATTTATCCTTCTTGCAAGCTCATAGCATATATACTGCCCGTCAAGCTCATCTCCATGAATACCGCTCACAACAGAAATTCTCTTGTCGAATCCATCTTCAGATGCGATATGATTTTTTTCTATAATAAGTTTTTCATCTACGGGCAATGCTATTTTTTCAACTGTTTCAATCATTATTCTCCTCCAGATACCTGTCCAGTTCAAACCAGAAAGTACTTCCTTTTCCTTCTTCACTTATAACGCCATATGAAGCATCATGTAATTTCAAAATATTTCTTACGATAGATAAACCAAGCCCTGTTCCTTTAACGGCACGTTTATGTGAACTTGAAGCTTTATAATATCTTTCCCAGACATTATTCAATTCTTCTTTAGCTATACCCATACCGGTATCTTCTACTTCTATTCTGACTTTATTTTTAGTTACAATCTGCCTTACGATAACTTTTTTATCCTCACCTGTATAATTAATTGCATTATTAATAAGATTATAAAGCACCTGGAAAATCTTGTACTCATCGGCTTCTACAAGCACATGAGTATTATATACAAATCTTATATCATAACCTTCCTGTGTTTTTAATTTTCCATATCTTTCCATAACACGCTCAATACTTTCAGTAAGGTCATATACTTTAGCTTCTTTTTCTAAAGTTCCGTTCTGCAGTTTTGAAATATCAAGCAAATCATTTACAAGATTTGTAAGTCTCTCTGCTTCTTCTATAATAACCTGTACATTTTCCGGGGTATTTTCTCCCGGAAGGTCTCTCATAACCTCTGAATAAGCGGTTATCATCGTAAGCGGTGTTCTTAAGTCATGCGAAACATTGGCAATAAGCTCCTGCTGATATTTTTCTGTCTTTGCAAGTTCCTTTGATGTGTAATTTAATGTATCAGAAAGTTCATTTATTTCCGTATAATCCCTTCCGTCAAATACAACATCATAATTTCCTTTTGCAAGCTGTTTTGCAGCATCATTTACTTTGATTATCGGAGACGCAATAGCACGGCTTACAAGATAGGCAAGAATAAGTGCAAGCAAAACCATTATAACAGATATAAGGCTCAGCTCTATTCTTAATGTATTTACTGTTGCATCAACAGGAGTTAATCTTGCATCAACTAAAACAAGGCATAATGTGTCATTTATCTGCATAATACTTGCACATACCATGCTTTCCCTGCCACCCTGCATATCCTTTATCAGATTATCTTCTATTGGTCTTTTATTATTGTCCGGGGCAGGCATTATTGTCGTCATTTCACCATCTGCTGCTTCTGACACATCTGCTGCTTCTTTAGACACTTTATCCTGTGGCGGCGGTATCCTGTCCATGTTATCATTATTTTTTCTTTTTTTAGTCTCTTCATCTGATGTAAAAACAAGTTTTCCGCCATTATCAGCTGTTCTGTTATAATACAGCTGCATATCCTGTGTCGTCAAACTATGTATTGTACAGCCGAAAGAATTTTCTACGGAATAAAGAGTTTTTCCGTCTTCATCTACTACTCTTATGCATATTTCAGCATCAGAAGCAATTTTTTCCAGTCCTTCCATTATATTATCATCTGATTTTTCAAAAATATCCGATATATGCGACAGTGTATTTTCCACTTCACGCTCTTTTATAAACTTATATATTTTTTCAAGATAAACTATCTGGCAGAACCAGAGCACAAGTATGAGAACTGCCGCAAATATAAGCATGTATAAAAAAACTTTCCATTTAACACTATATGTCTTCTTCAAAACGATATCCAACTCCTCTTACGGTTACAAGATGTTTACGATATTCCCCAAGACTGCTTCTTAATAATTTCATATGTGTATCAAGAGTTCTGTCATCTCCAAAATAGTCATATCCCCAAACTTCTGTTATAAGTTTCTCTCTTGAGAGCGCAATATTTTTATTGCGTACCATATAGAACAGCAGTTCGTATTCTTTTGGAGTCATGTCTATTCTTTTACCGTCTACCATGACAATCCTTCCGGTAAAATCGATTTTAAGGCCACCTTTTTCAAATATTTCATGTTCTGAATCTGCTGAGGTATTTTTATTTCTTGATATGACGACCTTGGCGCGCATTATAAGTTCTCTTGGAGAAAACGGTTTTACGACATAATCATCTATTCCAAGTTCAAAACCATGTATTTTATCGTACTCTTCTCCTCGTGCCGAAAGCATGATAATTGGAATATCTTTAAACTTCTTTATTTCGCGGCATGCAGAAAAACCGTCAAGCTCCGGCATCATAACATCAAGAATTATAAGGTCAAAATCTTCTTTTTTACAGATTTCTATAGCTTCCATTCCATCATGAGCCTCAACGACTTCATATCCGTCAAATTCAGCATATTTTCTTATTATTGCCCTTATCTTTTCTTCATCATCAACTACAAGAATTCTGTCCATTATAATTGTCCTCCCTGCTCTTATAATTTTCTCTTTGCCTTAGCGCTGAAGCTTGGGCTTAAATATTTCTTCTGTGCATCTTTTACCTGCGAAGAATATCTGAAATAAAAAACAACTAAAACAATCATGCAAATAAGTTCAACAACATACACATCAACAAGCTGTCCGATTATAATTCCCAAACCACCTGCCATATCAACCGATGCAAATATAAGTGTTTTGTTGTAAATTGCATTTATAAACCCTTTTGTATCTTTACAGTTTTTTAGCTGGATATCTTTTCCCACCACCCAGCCGGCTTTAATATTACCCGTCTTTTTAGTTGATGATGCATAATAAAAGCTGTATGCACCCAAAGCCATAAACCATATTCCTACAATAATTACTAAAATATCCATTTTCTTCTCCTGTTCTTTATATAATTTTTATTATTATCATTTATCAAAAGCAACAAATTCTCCGCATATGTCTGCATTAACAAACCTGTATATGTCCTGTGGATTCTCATAAACTGCTGCTGCAAGAAGTGTCTTTACATAAGTCATTTCTGATGTCATTCCATAAACAGGCATCGCTCCCGCACCAAGAACTTTGTCAGATGATACATACTTACATATATCTGTCTTTGCAGGCTCAGTTATAAATGCTATATTTTTACTTCTACATTTATCAAGCAGATACAGAATCGAGTCAGATTCAGGATTATCCTCATTTTCACCTGTACATGCTGTCATAGAATGATACATGCTGTGAACAACCGCCTTTATATTTTCAAGATTAAAAGCTGAATAATCAATTCCAACATAAGGCTTTATAAATAACACATTTTTCTTAAGGCATTTTATATGTTTTAAATCTGCAAGGAATCTGTTATCACAATTATGTCTGTGTTCATTATCATTGTATTCATCATAATTGTGTCTGCTTTCTTTGTCATTGTATTCATCACAATTATGTGTACTTTGGTTATCATTACAGTTATCACAACGCTGTCTGTACTCAATTATGTTTTTAAGGAAGCTTTTTTCTGCGTATTTTACATTTTCTTTTGTGATATTTCCAGGCATTTTTATCATATCATAACTTTTAAAATCATCCTTATAATTCACACACTGCATAAGGTGCGCTGCATTATGAAGATACATAACTCCATCGCTGTTACGATATGGTACATACACTAAAGGAGCAATCTTTAATCCAATACTTTCTACTGCAATTCTAAAATTGGCATTTCCGTTTGCTTCTTTCATATTTAATGGCATATTGCTTGAAACAATAAACACCGGTATATCTTTGTCAGAAAGCAAAATTGAAATAAGGGACGCTGAATATGCAAGAGTATCTGTTCCATGCGTTATTATAATGCCACTGTAACCACATGTATCTTTATTTCTTAAATAGTCAATAAGCACATTCCAGTTTTCGACTGTCATATTTTCACTAAGCACATCAAGCACAATATCAGTTTCAAATTCGCAATCCCTGTAAATGCTGTCTGAATTTCTGAAATTGTCAATTATCAGTCGGTTTGCCTTAACAACATCAACATCTCTGTTTAGGTTATCTTCATCTCCAAAAGAACATATTGTCCCACCTGTAAGAACCAGCAATATCTTATTCATGTCATTCTCCATTTTTCTTATAAACAGACATTATTTTATAAAGCTTTTTATAAGAAATATTATTTACTTTTAATCTTTATTATATCAAACTTACATTAAGTCCGCAATATTTTTGCACAGGTTGATTATTATGTTTTGCAAATTTGCAGTATATTTGTATAACTTGCTTATTTATATTATATATGTTAAGCTATGATTAACAACACAGCATAAGGAAGTGTCAAAATGACTTATAATTCACGAAAAGAAAGAGCAATTGAAAATTTTATGAGCGGCTATAACTGTTCCCAGTCGGTATTTGAGGCATATTCAGATTTGTTTGGTTTTGATAAAGAAACTGCACTTAAAATATCTGCATCTTTTGGTGCTGGAATAGGCAGAATGCGCGAAACATGTGGAACAGTATGTGCAATGTTTATGATTGCAGGAATGTTTACAGGCTGTACTACAGCAGACTGTCCTTCCGGCAAAAAGGCAAATTACGATACTGTTCAGGAACTTGCACAAATCTATAAAGAAAAATATGGTTCCATCGTCTGTCGCGAATTATTAGGATTAAAGAAGGATATGCCTTTTGACGAGACAACTCCTGATGAAAGAACGAAAGAATATTATCAAAAAAGACCATGTGTTCGTCAGGTTGCAGGTGCATGTGATATTATTGAAGAATATTTCAAAGAAGAACTGGCGGCACTTGCCAAAAATAATGAGCAGATTTTAATATAGACAACAGGGTCAGATGCACAAAACATGAAACAATTCTTTTTGCACATTCTGACCCTGAAGCATCTGTCTGTAACCGCTATTTTGAATAAGCTGCATCATTCTTAGAAAGAAAATACACGCAATACTGATTCACGCTGATTCATTCTCTTATTATTAGACCTTCTGATTATAGTTTTTCTTATAAACTTCTGTTATTTTATCTTCCATATCAAGAAAAATTTCTGTTATAAGCGGGTCAAAGTCCTGACCTTTTCCTGATTTTATTATACCAAAGCATTTTTCTAACGGCATTGCATCACGATAACATCTTTTTGCTGAAACAGCATCAAAGACATCGGCAATTGCCATTATACGTGCACACAGAGGTATCTGTGTTTCTGAAAGTCCCTCCGGATATCCTTTTCCATTCCATTTTTCATGATGATATACTGCAACTTCATAGGCTATTTCTTCATACTGATTTTCACCAAAATGACCAAAAGTTTCTTTGATTATTTTTCCGCCACGCTGCGCATGGGTCTTCATCAAAGTATATTCTTTATCGGTAAGTTTGCCCGGTTTTTGAAGAATTGCGTCGGGAATGGCTATTTTACCTACATCATGCATAGGTGCTGCCATTATTAAATTATTGATATAATCATTTGTAAGCTCATCACTGTAAATTTTTCTTTTCTTTAGTTCTTCGGCAAGCAATTTAACATACTCTGTTGTTCTGTAAATATGTCCGCCCGTATTGTCATCACGATTTTCTACAAGTATCGCAAACCCCATTACCATTTCATTATTATACTTCTTTAATTTCTCGTACAACGGATTTTCCTGATTTAAATATGCTCCAAGAACAACTATAGTCGGAACAAGACATGTTATTAAAGCCTCTGGTTTAATCATCTGAAAACCAGAAACACCGGCGATTACTATCAAAAATGTTGAAATTTTTATTTTTCGGAAAACCTTTAGTAATCTGTAATATGTAGACAAAAACCAAAAACATCATAACATCAAGGCTTATAAGGAAAAACATATGCATTATGAGATTAAGTGTGTAATTTATTTTATCAAGATTATTTACTGTGTACGCAGTTACTGCGTCCATTGTCACACTAAATATTCCAAGAGCAATAAACACATTAAACAATTTGTCTGTTTTTTGTACTTTGAATGCCTTTATATCCCTTATATAAACAAATGTAATATATAACAATATAATAAGACAACCTATCTGAAGTTTACAATGTTCCATAATTTTTCCTCTTTAATCAATTATTCCTAATGCTGCCTTTAATATCAAAACAACATCTGAAAGATTTACCTGTCCGTCTTTATTATAATCGGCTGCAAGCATTGCATTTTCAGATGATGCTTTACTTATTCCGAGCGCAATTTTAAGTGATTCAGAT
>CAJJNI010000133.1 GCA_905193085.1 uncultured Lachnospiraceae bacterium
GCGTAATATGAAAGAATTATGCGATGAAGTTGAGCATGTATATCTTTCTGGGAAAAATCATATTCCAAAAGATATGGAGTTTCATGCAAGTATTGCAAAATGCAGCGGAAATGGTGTTGTTGAAGTACTTGTACCTGTTATACACACTGCTGTGACAACTTTTGCAAATCTGACAAATAGAAAATTAATGCAGGAAACTATAGATACGCACAGGGAAATAACAAATGCGATTCTGCGTGGTGACAGTATGGGAGCTAAATGTGCAATGATTATGCACTTAACATATAACCGTCAGATGCTTATGCGGATTATGGAAGAAGAAAGTTAAAAGTTGTCAGACAACTTTTGCTAAAATTTACATGGCAATTAAATGATTTCAACGAAAAAATAACCTCTTTAGTGTAATAAGGTTATTTTTTTTTGTATATATTAATAGAAAAAAGTAAAAGAATTGAAACAACTTGATAAATTAATCACAAAAATATAAAATGAATTTATAAAACAAAAGACATCAGATGTATGTGGCAGAAAACTGGTAAATTAAAAATTTGATTGGAGGAAATTAAATGAGTGAAGCAGTTGCTTTAAACCCTACTCGTCTTGTCATTGCAGCGGTGGTTGGATTGGTCTTGTTACTTATCTTAATCATAAAATTTAAAGTTCATGCAATGATTTCTATTTTAATCGGTGGTATAACAATTGGTGTTGTATCAGGCATGCCGCTTAATGAAATAGTTGATGCGGTTAATGATGGTATCAGTAATACGTTAAAAGGTATTGCGCTGTTGGTTGGTTTAGGTTCCATGTTTGGAGCTATATTAGAATCATCCGGTGGAGCGCAGCGGCTGGCTGTAACTATGGTAAAGAAATTCGGTGATGAAAAGGCAGCCTGGGCTCTTGGTATTACAGGACTTATCGTTGCAATGCCTGTATTTTTCGATGCGGGACTTATTATTTTGATTCCGCTTGCATTTTCACTTGCAAAAAGAACAAACCGTTCTTCTTTGTACTATGTTATCCCACTTCTTGCAGGACTTGCAGTTGGACATGCATTTATCCCGCCTACACCGGGACCTGTACTTGTTGCAACAATGCTTGATGTTGATTTGGGTTGGGTAATCTTAATTGGTATCGTTTGTGGTACTTTTGCGATGGTTGTCGCAGGACCTGTATGGGGTTCTATTTGTGGAAAGAAGTATATGATTCCTGTTCCTGAGCATATTGCAAATCAGGAAGATATTGACGAATCAAAGCTTCCAAAATTCAGTACAATTGTTTTGGTTATATTAATTCCACTTATTCTTATCATATTAAAATCAGTTGTAAGTGTTATTCCTTCGCTGGAAAAAGTGGCACCTGTTTTTACATTTTTAGGTGAGCCGTTTGTGGCACTTTTGATTGCAACAGTAGTTGCAATGTATATTCTTGGTACAAGACATGGCTATAAAATGCAGGAATTAGAAAAAATCATGACAAAATCATTAGAGCCTGCAGGACTTATTCTTCTTGTTACTGCATGTGGTGGTGTACTCCGTTATATACTTCAGTATTCAGGAATTGGTGATTTGATTGGTAATGCAGTTTCATCAGCAAACCTTCCAATCGTTCTTGTAGCGTTTATTGTAGCTGCGTTGGTAAGAATTTGTGTTGGTTCTTCAACAGTTGCAATGACAATGGCAGCAGGTATTATTGCAGCCATGCCTGGAATTTCAGACCTTTCACCTGTATATCTTGCATGTACGGTTGCAGCTATAGCAGGAGGGTCTACAGTTTGTTCCCACTTCAATGATTCAGGTTTCTGGCTTGTTAAATCATTAGTTGGAATGGACGAAAAAACAAACCTGAAAACATGGACAATAATGGAAACATTAGTTGGTTTTACAGGCTTTGTAGTTGCTTTTGTAATTTCATTATTTGCATAAAAGTTGAAATGTAATTCTTCATCATGCGAATATTAAGAGGGATTACGTATTTTAAATGTTTTGAGATAAAATTTCAGATTTGAAAATTACGGCAGGAGGTTAAAAATATGCTTAGAAGTGAACAGGTACGTAAACTTGCACCAGAGATGGACCCACTTAGAATGGGAATGGGCTGGAAAGTCTCAGACCTTTCAAAACCACAGATTATGATTGAAAGTTCATATGGAGACAGCCACCCGGGGTCAGCTCATTTAAATAAATTTGTAGAAGAAGCAGTGAAAGCAGTAGATGATAATGGTGGAAAAGCTGCAAGATATTTTGCAACAGATATGTGTGATGGTATTGCACAGGGACATGATGGAATTAATTATTCCCTGGCACACAGAGATGCTATGGTAAATCTCATTGAAGCGCAGGCAAATGCAACAGTGTTTGATGGCGGTATTTTTATAGCAAGCTGTGACAAATCAATGCCTGCTATGTTAATGAGCATTGGACGCTTAAAGGAAATGAGTGCTATAATTGTAGCCGGAGGAGTTATGGAGGCACATGAGCTTCCGAAAAAATATGTTGTAGATGACCCGGCATGTAAGATAAATGAACTTCTGACATTAGAGCAGATAGGTAAATTTGACGCATGGGAAAAAACAGGTGTCATTTCAAATGAGCAGTTAGACTATTATAAGCATAATGCATGTCCAAGCTGTGGTGCTTGTTCATTCATGGGAACAGCATCTACCATGCAGGTTATGGCAGAAGCACTTGGTCTTATGCTCCCTGGAACAGCACTTATGCCATCAACAGCACCTGAGTTAAAGCAGGCAGCTTATGATGCAGGTAAACAGTTGATGGAATTAGTATCAAAAGGCATAAAGGCTTCTGATATTGTAACAATGAAGAGTTTTGAAAATGCAATCATGGTTCATGCGGCAATTTCAGGCTCAACAAATGCTACAATGCATATTCCGGCAATCGCACATGAGTTCGGATTTGAGATTGATGCAGATACTTTTGACAGAATGCACAGAGGAGCGCATTATTTATTGAATATTCGTCCATCAGGTGACTGGCCGGCACAGTATTTCTATTATGCAGGTGGTGTGCCTCGTGTAATGGAAGAAATTAAAAGCATGCTTCACCTCGATGTAATGACTGTTACAGGAAAGACTCTTGGAGAAAATCTTGAGGAGCTTAAGAAAAACGGATTTTATGAACATTGCGAAGAAATTCTTCAGGAAAAATCAAAAGTTATAGGAAAGAAAATTGACAGAGAAGATATAATTCATTCTTTCGAAAATGCAAAAGGAACAGACGGAAGTATTGCCATATTAAAAGGTAATCTTGCACCGGAAGGCTGTGTTATCAAACACACAGCATGTCCGAAGGAAATGTTTAAGGCAGTTTTAAATGCAAAACCATATGACAGTGAGGAAGAGTGTATTGCTGCTGTTCTTAATGGTGAAGTTAAACCTTCAGATGCCGTGTTTATCCGTTATGAAGGACCAAGAGGAAGTGGTATGCCTGAAATGTTCTACACAGGAGAAGCAATTTGCGCAGACCCTGCTTTAGCATCAAGTGTAGCTTTAATTACAGATGGAAGATTTTCAGGAGCTTCCCGTGGCCCGGTTATAGGTCATGTATCTCCGGAGGCTGCAGCAGGCGGACCGATTGCTTTTGTTGAAGAAGGAGATTTAATAGAGCTTGATATAGAAAAACGAGGTATTGTGATTGTTGGTGTTAAAGGCGAGAGAAAAACACCGGAGGAAATAGATGCAATTCTTGCAGAGAGAAAGAAGAACTGGAAAGGGTTTAACAGTAAATATAAGAGAGGGCTTCTTAAATTATATGCACAGCATGCAGTAAGTTCAATGAAGGGTGCTTATATGGAGTAATTAAATCTTGAATTATGTAAAATATAGTATTAAGATAGGATATGTATAAATACAGTATTAACAGAAACTATGGAAAGAGTGGATAAATTTATGAAATATGGTATTTTGGGAAAATATAATAGCAAAGTAAAGGGAACCATGTTTAGTTCTGTGCAGTTAAGACAGCTTATTTATCCACTCATTATAGAGCAGGTACTTGCTATTACAGTTGGTATGGTTGATACCGTGATGATTTCTTATGCAGGTGAAGCTGCCATGTCAGGTGTCTCACTTGTAGATATGATTAATAATCTGCTCATAAGTATATTTGCAGCGATTGCTACAGGTGGAGCGGTTGTTATATCACAGTATCTTGGCAGCAGAAATAAAATAATGGCATCAAAGGCAGCCACACAGCTTGTTACTGTGGCTGCTGTTATTGCGTCAGGTTTTATGATTTTATCTTTAATTGGCAACAAGGCTGTTCTTAAATTATTGTTTGGTTCCATAGAACCACAGGTTATGAAAAGTGCCAGCATTTATTTCCTGATTTCTGCATGTTCGTATCCGTTTCTTGCGGTGTTTAATGCATGTGCAGCTATATACAGGTCAATGGGAAATGCAAAAATATCAATGAAAATGTCAGTTGGAATGAATATATTTAATGCAATAGGAAATGCGATTTTGATTTTTGGACTTTCAATGGGAGTCGCAGGTGCGGCTTTATCTACATTGATGGCAAGAGTGCTCGGTGCAATATTTATATTAGTATTATCCACAAGAGCAGAGAATGAAGTCCGTGTAAATTACAAAGAACTGCTTATATTGAAAAAAGATATGGTTCGCCGTATTCTTAATATTGCGATACCAAGTGGTGTGGAAAACGGACTTTTTCAGTTGGGAAGAGTACTTGTTGTGAGTATTATTGCCATGTTTGGAACTGCGCAGATTGCGGCAAATGCAGTTGCAAATACATTAGATTCCATGGGCTGTATTGCGGGTCAGGCTATGAATCTTGCCATGATTACGGTAGTTGGAAAATGTATGGGAGCCGGAGACAGGGAACAGGCAATTTATTATACTAAACGGCTATGGAAAATTACATACATGATTACAATTGTAATAAATGCAGTTATTTTACTTGGGCTGCCACTGATTTTGAAAATCTTTGCACTATCATCAGAAGCATACAGATATGCATATATTTTAGTTATGATACATGATGGAATGGCAATGTTTCTGTGGCCGACATCATTTACTATGCCAAATGCGCTCCGTGCAGCCGGAGATGTTAAATTCTGTATGGTTATTTCGATTTTTTCAATGTTTGTATTTAGGATATTTTTCAGTGTGATATTTGGAATCTGGCTTGGCTATGGAGCTGTTGGAGTATGGGTTGCAATGGTACTTGACTGGATTTTCAGAAGTATTTTATTTACATGGAGATTTGTACAGGGTAAGTGGCTGGAGTATAATGTTATATAAGCAGTCTACTTATTATTTACAGGGTCACTTTTATGTGGCTCTGTTTTTTTGCAGGAAAATGCAATTGTAAGTAGCATTAACAGTTCAGATATGATACAATAGTGCATTATTGAGAAATGGAGAACGATGTGATGGAAAGAGAACGCTTAGGAAGCCGGTTGGGATTTATAATGCTGTCAGCAGGTTGTGCAATCGGCTGTGGAAATGTGTGGAAATTCCCATGGATGTGTGGACAAAATGGTGGGGGAGGTTTCATTCTTATATATTTTATATGCCTTATTATAATGGGAATCCCATGTATGACTATGGAATTTAGTATTGGACGTGCTGCACAGTGCAGTCCTGTTAAGATGTATAAAAAACTTCAGAAACCCGGTGGAAAATGGGGTATTCTTGGATACATATGTCTTCTTGGAAATATTGCAATTATGGCATTTTATACGGTAGTAACCGGTTGGTTCATTTATTATTTCTTTAAATTCCTGACTGGAAAACAGGATAGCTTCGGATATGAAAAGATGATATCAAATCCGGGCATAAATGTGTTGTTCCTTTTTATAACAGTAGTTATAGCATTTGTTATATTAAGCTTTAATCTTCAGGGAGGAGTTGAAAGAGTAACAAAGTATATGATGATTTCGCTCCTTGCTATTATAGTTGTGCTTGCAGTAAGAAGTATGACTTTACCGGGAGCAGGAGACGGTCTTAAATTTTATCTCATTCCTGATTTCGGAAAAATAGATGGTTCAACTGTTGTTGCAGCAATGAATCAGGCCTTTTTTACATTATCAGTTGGAATGGGCGGTATGGCTATATTTGGAAGCTATATCGGCAAAGAAAAATCTCTTATGAGTGAATCAATATACATCATTATTATAGATACATTTGTAGCGATTGTTGCTGGTCTGATTATTTTTCCTGCCTGTTTCAGCTATGGGCTTGAAGTAGATGCAGGTCCAAGTCTTTTGTTTAATACTATGGCAAATGTGTTTAATAATATGTCAGGAGGAAGATGGTGGGGAACTGTATTTTTCATGTTTATGGTGTTTGCAGCAATGTCTACCGTTCTTGGTGTGTGTGAAAATATTATTGCAATGTTCAGAGATTTGACAGGATTAAGCCGCGTTAAAGCAAGTATAATATGTGGCTGTATTGTATTTTGTCTTGCTGTTACAACTGCTCTTGGATATAGTGTGTGGAAATTTCAACCGTTTGGAGAGGGTAGTTCATGGCTTGATTTCTGGGACTTTATTGTATCAACAAATGTACTTCCACTTGGTTCATTATTTCTGGCTCTGTTTTGTTGCAATTCTTTTGGCTGGGGCTGGAAATCATTTGTTGAAGAGGCAAATCAGGGCGAAGGTATGAAGGTGAAATCATGGATGAAACCGATATTCAGATTTGTCGTTCCGTTAGGAATTGGAATTATATATTTTTATGGTATAAGAAAATATATTTTTTAATTAAAATATATGCAATAAAATACAAATTTCTATGGAGGAGATATTTATGAAGAT
>CAJJNI010000134.1 GCA_905193085.1 uncultured Lachnospiraceae bacterium
GGCATCTTTCTGTCCAAAATACGCCTTATCAGGCTGAACAATATTAAATAATTTACATACGACTGTACATACACCTCTGAAATGAATCGGGCGTGATTTACCGCAAAGACCTTCTGTAACACCTGTTGTATCTACAAATGAAGAAAATGTATCTGAATACATCTCTTCTGGTTCCGGATGAAATACAAGATTTGCTCCTGTATCTTCGCATGAAGAAATATCCTTATCAAAATCACGCGGATAGCTCTCATAATCTTCATTTGGGCCAAACTGCATAGGATTAACAAAAACGCTGACAACAACTTTGTCATTTTCTTTTGCAGCACGCTCTATAAGACTTTTATGCCCTTCGTGCAAATATCCCATAGTAGGAACCAAACCTACACTTAAGCCCTGTTTTCTCCAAAATGAAACTATATCTCTTGTCTGTTCAATTGTACTAGCTACCTTCATCTTATTCATCCTTCCCTGTCTTGTATAAATCCTGTACTTTACCTGTATTATATAATGCCATTATTTTTTTAATTCAGCAATTACCGCCTCGTCCATTTTGTATGCATGTTCATCATCTGGAAAAGAAGCCTGTTTAACTTCATCTATATAAGAAGCTACTGCCTGTTTTATTATATCACCACACTGTGCAAATTTCTTAACAAATTTTGGATTAAAATCACCACTCATGCCAAGCATATCTGTATATACCAAAACCTGTCCGTCACAACCTGCACCTGCACCAATTCCTATTGTAGGAATTGATACCTGGCTTGTAAGGTATGCAGCAAGCTTTGCAGGAACACACTCTATTACAACTGCACATGCGCCTGCTTCTTCAACAGCTTTAATATCTGCAAGAAGCCTTTTCGCATCATCTATATTCTTACCCTGAACTTTCATTCCGCCAAAAGCATTGACTGACTGTGGTGTTAATCCGATATGACCAACAACAGGAATAGAAGCATTAACAATAGCTTTAATATGCTCCTTAAAATTAACTCCGCCTTCTAATTTAACCGCATCTGCTCTTCCCTCTTTCATTATACGACCTGCATTACATACAGCATCATAAATAGAAGTCTGATATGACATAAAAGGCATGTCAGTTACTACAAATGCATTTTTAACACCTCTTGAAACCGCTGCTGAATGATGAATCATATCATCAACAGTAACAGAAATAGTATCTTCATACCCAAGCACAACATTGCCAAGCGAATCACCTACAAGAATAGTATCTATTCCCGCTTCATCAAACATTTTCGCTGTCGTATAATCGTAGGCTGTTATCATGCTTATTTTATTGCCCTGTTTCTTTGCTTCTTTTAATGTTATGACTGTGTTTTTCACAATCAAGGCCTCCTAACTTGAATCATAAATTATATCTCAAATCATAAATAGCAGTAACAATATAGCACATTTAAACTATATTTTCAAGTGCATAAAAGTAAATACACTTTTTAACAAATCAAACTGTTAATTTTATGATTTTTAATTATAAGAAAAATTTTTCATATTAAAAAATGAATATAATTATCAAAAAATGACATTCTATATTATGAAACCACTAATATTCAGGAGGAAAATCTATGGACACCAGAGGATTAGATTACACAGTCCTTGTAATTGCAATTATAGGTGCAATAAACTGGGGACTAATTGGATTTTTCGGATTTGATTTAATAGCCTTTTTGTTTGGAAATATGACATGGTTTGCCAGAATTATATATGCCATAGTAGGTATTGCAGGATTATACCTCATAAGCTATTTTGGCAGAATTTCATCTATGGGAGACCCTACAACAGATTAGCTTTAAAATCCGTATATTAAATTAACAGCAAATATATAAATCTATATATTTGCTGTTAATTATATGTATCACTATACTATAATGAAATACTTACAAACTGTCGTATACTCTCCGGCAAATCAGCTTCAGCCTTTGAAATACTTATAATAAAGTCAATTCTGAATTTAACACTCATTTTAACAATTTTTTCAATTGTCTTAGCTATATCTTCATCATTCAATTTGGAAATATTCAAAAAGTGGTCTAAATACATCTGCTCTAAATCATTATCCTGAGAAATTATACCACACAGAAATCCGAAAAACTCATCTGCATTAGATATTGGATAATCATGCATATTTATCAGTCTTACCTTGTTGTTAAGCTCATGCATATGCTGCATGCTGTCATCAAGAAATACAATATTTCCATTTGCCTCTTTTACTTCTGAATTTACTTTATTAAGCAAATGTTTTGTTTTTCCTTTACCTTTTGTTCCCGCAATTAATATAACCATATCATCTGCCTCCTGTCTTTATTTTTATGTTATTTTCAGTTTGACGCCTCAAGTGTCAACAGTTGCGACATCTGTGAATAAAGTGCGGCTTTATCGTCTGCTTTCATTACAACGGAAATAAATTTCTTTCCCTGACTGTTGTGTGACAGTAATATAAGACATGAGCCAGCAGCCTTGGTTGTTCCCGTCTTACCTCCAATAACAGTAATTCCTTCCGGTATTTCTTTATCACCTGTAAAATATAGGTTTGTTGACTGCCATTTAACAGTGCGTGTAGTATTTGACGCCTTTGTATATTCACCTGTGTATTCTTTTTGCGAAATAAGTTCGATAAATTTATCATATTTCATCACTTCATTGAATATAAGATATAAATCATAGGCAGTTGTATAATGATTATCATCAGACAAACCATGAGGATTTACAAAATTGCTTCCTGTAGCCCCAAGTCTCTTAGCCGTATCATTCATCATTGTAACAAAATTATCTACACTGCCACCGATATACTCTGCTATCATGTTAGCGGCATCATTTCCCGAATATATAAGCAGTCCATGAAGTACCACATCTATTGGTATCTGGTCGCCTTCTGCAAAACCACATTCCTGAGCACCGGGCTCATTTATATTAACAACCGAACTTGCTGTAAGTGTCTCTGTATAATCACCTTTATAATTTTCAAAAAATACTAAAGCTGTTAATATTTTAGTAATACTTGCAGGATACATTTTGTCGAACATTTTATTTGCGTATATTACTTTATTATCATCTAAAGAAAATAATGCCGCAGTAGATGATAAAGGCTCCATTCCCTCCGTAATTACATCTCCTGAGGCAACACACAAATCATCTGCAAAACCTTTTATATTACTGTTAGCCGATGTATTAAAAAATTCATTATCCAATTCTACTGTTGGATATTTACATATAAGACTGCTTTTTCCACAGCCACACAATGATATACACAAAATGACTGTAAGAACACTTAATATAATTCTATTTCTACTTATACATTTCACGCCACTCTAAATCTCCTCTGTCTAATGATTTAATAAGCAACTCTGCAGTAGCAACATTCGTTGCCAACGGTATATTATGAATATCACAAAGCCGTACAATATTATTTACATCAGGTTCGTGAACTTTAGCATTCAAAGGATCTCTCAAAAAAATAACCAAATCAATCTGATTATGCTCTATCTGTGCTCCCAGCTGCTGTTCACCGCCAAGATGACCTGCAAGATATTTATGAATACTTAAATTAGTTACTTCTTCTATAAGACGACCTGTAGTACCTGTAGCATACAAGTCATTTTTGCATAAAATCCCTCTGTATGCAATACAGAAATTCTGCATAAGTTTTTTCTTTGCATCATGCGCAATCAAGCCAATATTCATAGCAATTCATCCTCCCAACTTGTATAATATCTGGTTCTTTGCAGACCCACATTTAACACTAAACCAATTCCTAAATATAAACTTACCAAAGATGTAAGACCATAGCTCATAAAAGGAAGTGGCAGTCCCGTATTTGGCAGCATCTGCGTTGTTACACCCATATTAAAGAAACTTTGAAACCCTATAAGACCCGCCATTCCGCAACAGATAATTACCCCGGATAAATCCTGTGCGTCCTTTCCTATCCATATACACTGCATTACTATTATAACAAGCATTCCAATAACAAAACAGCAACCAATAAAGCCGGTCTCCTCTCCTACTATTGCAAAAATAAAATCTGTCTGTGGTTCAGAAATAAAATTAGCATTTTTTACAGAACTGATATCATCATTGTTAAGTCCTTTTCCTGTTAACTGACCGCTTCCGATAGCTATTACAGAATTTATCTGCTGATAAGCTTCTGAATCCTGATATTTATCCGGCTGAATCCATGACATTATTCTTTTATACTGATAGCCTTTCAAAATAGACTGGTCAGGCTGCATTATAAGCACAAGGAAAATTGCAACTACAGGAATAGACACCGCCAAAATTCCAATTATATATTTGTAGCTCAAACCACTTATAAAAACCATACAGCAAAACAACATTACAATAGTAATACTTGTCGATAAATCTGGCTGTTTTAAAACAAGCACTACGGGGATTGCAAACAGCACGATACTTTTTAACAGTGTTATCGGGCTATTAAAATCTTCTCTGTGTTTATGAAAGAAATAAGCAAAAAACAATATAAGAAATATTTTTGTAAACTCTGAAGGCTGAAACTGTATACCTGCTATTTTAATCCATCTTTTGGCACCGTGAGAACTTTCCCCCAAAAATCTGACAAGTAAAAGCAACACTATATTAAATGCATATATAACCCATGCAAATTTTAAAATAAACTTATAATCAATCAATGATGTAATTGCCATTATAATAAGTCCAAGTATTAATCCTATAATCTGCTTGTCCTGAACAGATTCCTTTGCACTTCCTATTACTATTATACCAAAAATAGTCAATACAAGCACAGAAACGACAAGATTGAATCTATAATCCCTTAAACGATAATGCTTTAGCATATACTGCCTCCATATACAAACCTGTAAATTTCTATGTATTATTTATCTTTATTATCTGATGGTGGTGTACCATTTCTCATCTCTTTTATAGGAATATTTGCAAATAGTGCCGGAACAGTTCCGTTACTTCCATCGGACTCTGTCTGTGTAATCTGAATGTCAAGTCCTTCCGCATCTATCTCCATATATTTAGAAATAACCTTAATAATATCGTTTTTAATATTTTCCATCACATCTGATGTACAGTTTGCCCTGTCTGATATAAGAACAAGTTTTAACCTGTCTTTTGCCATTGCACCAGAATCATTTTTTCTTTTAAAAAAATCCATGAAACCCATGTCTAAACCCTCCTAGTTTTTTCTGAAAAAGCCTGCCAGTTTTGATAATACCCCAGTTTTTGAAAAATCTTCAAATTCAACTTCTTCTCCCAAAATTCTATGACAAATATTCATATATGCCTTTCCTGCCATTGTATTAGTACCAACAAGAGGTTCACCCTGATTAGTTGATATAACAATCTTCTCATCATCAGGGACAATACCTATAAGCTTGATTGCAAGAAGTTCAACAACATCTTCCACTGCCATCATATCCCCTCTTTTAACCATATCAGCACGAAGGCGGTTTACTATAAGTTCCTGTCTTGTAACATTACTGGCATTTAAAAGACCTATAATTCTGTCTGCATCTCTTAATGCTGACATTTCAGGTGTTGTTACTACTATAGCTCTGTCAGCGCCTGCTATTGCATTTTTAAATCCCTGTTCTATTCCTGCTGGACAGTCAAGAATTATGTAATCAAATTCTTCTCTTAATTTACTGATTAAATCAAGCATCTGTTCTTCTGATACTGCACTTTTATCTCTTGTCTGTGCAGATGGAAGTAAAAACAGATTCGGATATCTTTTATCTTTAATAAGTGCCTGTTTAATACGGCAATTTCCTTCTACAACATCTACAAGATTATATACTATTCGGTTTTCAAGTCCCATAACAACATCAAGATTACGAAGACCTATATCTGTATCTATTAAAACTACTTTCTTATCTAATTTTGCCAATCCTGTACCTACATTAGCTGAAGTTGTTGTCTTACCAACTCCGCCTTTACCTGATGTTACTACAATAACTTCACTCATAAATTTAATATCCTCCCAAATTTTTATGAATCAATATTTGTTAATTACTATTTTACAGCATTTTATAAATTATGCAAGTAATAATTATGATACCTACGGATTTCTCCGCACTATGTGCTCCCACAACTTGAGAAACACTCTTCGTGAGTTTCTCAAGTTATCGCAAAAGTCGCCAAGGTCTTTTACCCACCTATGAGCACACTCATGTTGGTTTAAACATTTTGCCCCTGGTATCATCATTATATTACTATGAAATGTCTTTCAATATATCTTTTGTTATAGATTCAATATAAATATTGTGGTCTTCCACAAATGCAATCTGCGGCTTCATAATAGCAGATTTGCTTTTTCTTCTGTATCTTTTCGTATTTCTTACCGAATCATCTGAACAACGTGCTATAACATCGCCTATTCTAATCTGCATAGGATCCATATCCAATGCAACAACAAAACAATGCTCATCACCATTACCACCTGCATAGACAGTTCCTTTAAGTGAGCCTAAAACCACAACATTTCCTGAAGCAATTACATTGGCTCCCGGATTAACATCACCAAGTATTATAATACTGCTTTCAGCTTCAAGTGACTGCCCGGAACGAAGCGTTCCACGATAAAACTGTCCTCCGTCACCTGCACTCATGTCAATCTGTGACATTTTTTCTTCTATTGTCTGTTTAAACATTTCTTCCCGTTCCTGATTCTGGTCAATAATACATGCAATGTCCAGCATGGAATTTTCAGAAATGACATCTACAAGCTGTTCTTCTTCCTGGAAAGATAATACTCTTCCTTCAAATGCAACTGCCATTTGTGCTCCTT
>CAJJNI010000135.1 GCA_905193085.1 uncultured Lachnospiraceae bacterium
TTCTTCCCGTTTACTGTTTTTTAGGTTTCGTTTCTGAAATCTCTTTTTTGCAGATCGCTCTGCTTATTTAGAATTTTCAGGGTTGCATTACTGTTCAGTTGTCAAAGTTCTGTTCTGTTGCTGTTCATCAGCAACTCTGATATAATATCACATCTTCACAAGTTTGTCAACAACTTTCTTATTTTTTTCGATTTTATTTTCTGTCTTTCGACAGATTTCAAATCTGAATGCTGACTGCAGGATTCTCTAAAAGTCTTCATGCATCATACGGTCATCATAGTCAAAGCTCATGATATGTTCCATACTCTGATTATACATATAAAATCATTTGAAAGAATTCTACTTTTCAATATATGTGTTATTATTTTGTCTGCCGCTGTTTTCAGCGGCGAATATTATAATAGCAAACCTCTTCACATTTGTCAACTATTTTTTTCATTTTTTTGAAATAAATTTTACAATAGGGTTATCCTGATATAAATTCCCCAAAAATTCGCTGTCCCATATCATCTGCATAAGGCTATGACCTGCCGGTGTATAATTTAACATGCTGACTATTGTCATAAAAATCCATATACAAACTAATGCTTCTATCAAAGCAAGTGTTGCACCACCTATACGATTTACCGTACCAATTATTGGAATCCTTTCAAATATATGTATTCCTCTTCCTAAAAACACACAAACCACTCTTAATACGAAAAACACTGAAATATATGCTATAAGTCCACAAATATAATCGGCAATTGTCCGTGACATACTTTGAACAACTGTTTCTGTAGAATTCTGTGCTCTTACCATATCACTTATTTTACTGCTTACATTTTGCGGCAAATGATAGTAATCCTGTAATATTTCCTGTACATTTACACCATCTTCTATTTTATCATTAACTGTATTTTGTATTGGAGCTTCTATCTTACTCATAATAACTTCGTTACTTTTAAGTGCATCTGCTACAAACGGAGACACAAAATACATTGCCACTATTGAAATTATAAGTGTAACCACTGAATATAGCATTCTAAGAATTCCACGATTATAACCATACACACCCATCCCAAAAACAAAAATCATAACTCCGACAAATAACCAGTTCATATTATCCTCCATTACTTCAAGCGCATATACAACACTCTGTTTGAAAATACCAGTATTTTTTTTCGTTTATTTACGGGTATAATACTCTGAAGTTCATCTTCATACCCGGCATCATAAATGAGCTTTCCTTTCATATTGTAAATCTGACAGCCTGCACTATTTTGCATGTATATATATGAATCTTTTACAAAGACATTATCATATTCAAATCCAAATGACTTTTCAAAAACAGGTTTTCCCTTTAAATTATAAACTTTCATTTCATAAGGGTTGTCTTTTCCATTGTTTTTATAAATAAGCCCAAAACATTTATCATCATAAAATACGCTCTTTATTTCTTCTGAAAGAGTTTCTTTATGAATGCTTTTTGGCTTCTGGGTGCCCTGATATATTTCCCAGAAATCTGTACCAAAAACTACTGCGGTATCTTCTGTCAGGAATTTTACTTTGGGAATAATCTCATTTTCATAATTTGCAGCTGCAACAAGATGGTCAATCTCATTTTCACCAACAGAATCAAAATTATAAAATGCTAGTTTTGTCTGTATTGAAGCATTTTCTATAATCATATATGATACAGCAAGCTTATACCCATCCTGTGACAGTGAAATATCCAGCGGGAATCCCGGTTTTTCTACAGGAGCTTTATTTTCAGCTATAAGTTTACCATTTTTATTATAATAATCTATGTAATTTATCTCTTCTTCCTGCATAAGGACTGCTACAGTGCCTTTTCCGGATACACACATTTTCTTAATTGGAAATTTTGTGTCAACTTCTCCCAAAACACCCTCTTTATTAAAAATATAAACTTTATTTCCACCATTATCACATACTGATACATATTCATTATATATATCTACCATCGGGTCCTTCATTTCATATGGCTGATTCCATATCAGTGTATTATCTTTGTCAACACATGCGATTCCGTCCATATTATATTTCAACATATTTCCCAGATATTCTAAATATATTGTGGAATCATCATCTTCTCTTTTTGTGTCGCTTATCATCTCGTAATTATCATATGTCCTGTTATTGCTATATATATAATACCCCATTGCAGCCAATATTACTGCCAATATAATGCAAAACACACGAAAAAACCTTTTTCTTCTGTGCGACCGTAACTGACTGCTATATTCTTCTTCTCTTAACGAACTTTGTTTCATTCGAAAATATTCTCTTGCACTTGCCATGCTTTATCTCCAATCTGAAAAACATCGTAAATTAAACTATATTTTTTATAATAACATAATTATAAAAAAAAGAAAACACCCAACAAACTGTATATCTTAAAATTATAACGCCTCAGACAGCCTCATTTCACTCATACAAAACATTTTGCATCTGCCTGACAGGATATATCTTATCTGAACTAAAAATTTACGGCACCCATATCCTCTGTCCGCTTTTAATTTCATCTGAATTATTTATTTTATTGTATTCACATATTTCATCAAGATATTCTAATGAACCGTACAGCTTTTTGCATATTCCTATCAGTGTGTCACCATCTTTTACTTCATATGAACGGTATGAATCATTGGAATCAGCCAATGTTTCCTGTGCAGCTGTTTTTTTATCTGAATCTGATTGTTCTGTAGTTTTATTATTATCTGAGTTATTATCTGTTTTTGATTCTGTATTTGTGTTATTTTCTGAACTATTGTTTATTTTTGTTTCCGTATTTGTGTTGTTTTCTGTACTGTTATTTGTTTTTGTTTCTATGTTTGTGTTACTTTCTGAGTTATTGTCTGTTTTTGTTTCTGTGCTTGCATTGTTTTCTGAGTTGTTATCTGTTTTTGCTTCTGTGTTTGTGTTGTTTTCTGTATTTGTGTTGTTTTCTGTATTTGTGTTGTTTTCTGCATCATTATTTTTTGCTACCTGTTGTGCAGCTTCATTTTGTATTGGCATGTCCGTACCTGGCAACAACCCTATTGCTGCCTGTGTTGTTTCTACTGCCGGATGTGTTGTCTCAATATTTATTGCAAACCCTGTCGGAATTTCTTCTGCATTCTGAGCAGCCCCGGATGTAGCCTGTGATTCACCATTTATTACATTTTTTGACAGAGAAGCTATGACTTCCTGCATATCTTTTAATTTATCGTAATGATTTATAAGTGTAACCCCCAAAACTATAACAACCATCACAAGAAAAGTACTTGCTGTGTACAAAAATGTTATTAAATGCTTATGTTGTATTTCTTCTTTATGATTTGCGAGAAGCATTCTGTATGCTTCACTTTTTCCTTTTTCAATCGGTTCCATTTCAACACATTTGGCAGGCTGATTATCTTCAGCATACTGCTGCATTCCCTGATTGCGTTCAAAATAAACATAATAACCATTCTGTTTTTTTAATTTTCCATTTTCATTTATATAAAAAATCTCTTCCCCATCTTCACTGAACCCCAAAAACAAAGTGTTTGAAGTACCAAAATTTTCACGATGGAATCCCTCACATTCCACCGGTAATTTTTCTTCAACTAAAATGCGTGTACTCCACCCAATCTGACATAAAGAACTGTTTTCTCTGCCAAAATATTTTTGTATTGTACTTTCTGTATTTTTTTTATCAGCATCAGACATAGCCCCCGGATTATCTTTAACATCTATATCTAATTCAACCGCACCGATTATAAAAAAATATGTTGCCTTTTGTGCTACTTTTTTTTCGCCAACTAAAATGTGCGAAATTTTTCTGCCATTTTGCGGCATATCTTTATGCTTTCTTTTCAGGTAATTTAAAACAAATTCCTGTATGTATATCTTTGTGTTTCCAGCAACATTTCCAATCTGGCGTACATTTTTCGGAAGCTTGTCCTCCAAATTTCTTCTTAAGGTATCTGCATTGTCTTTTTTATTTTTTTTAATCTGCTGCATTATAGACACCTCTTTTATTTTTTTCTCTACATATGCACATATTTTTTAATGCCTTGTAAAGTCAGCTTTATAATAACACTTTTGGAAATCGAATTTTAGCAAATTGTGTAAGATAAAATAATAATTTTTCGACAAGAATAAAAAAATGTTGTTTGGAAAAAATGTTACGGTATACTATTGAAAGGCAAGGATTCTTAACATGACTAAAAACAGAAATATGTATTATTTTGATATGAATGAAGATAATGTTTCATACAAAATTGCACGAACATTATCTTCTTTGTTAGATTTATATTTTTCAGATTCAAAAGAAATTGTAATTTTGTGCATTGGAAGTGACAGGGTAACAGGTGACAGCCTGGGACCATTAATTGGGTACAAACTACAAAACACTCACTGCTATAATCCTAAATTATTAAGGCGGACAGCCAGAAAAAAAATGCATATTTACGGCACTCTTGATTTTCCTGTACATGCAATGAATTTAGAAAGCAAAATCAAAGAAATTAATTTTCTTCACCCTGATATCCCCATAATAGCAATTGATGCGTCTTTGGGAAACAATAAATATCTTGGATATATTACAGTGGGAGTCGGCAGTCTTCACCCGGGTACGGGCGTTCATAAGCAGCTTCCATCAATCGGTGACTTCTATATTACAGGAATTGTTGGATCTGCGGGCGCATTTGAACAAATGACACTGCAAACAACCCGGCTTGCCATTGTCATGAAATTGGCAGATACTGTTGCTACAGGACTTTCAACTCTTTTTTCACCAATTTCAGGGACTCTTCAATAATGTTATTCATATCAAAGTATTTAAACATACCAAGTCTGCCTCCAAATTCGACATTTGCCTCGGCATCTGCAAGAACCTTATATTTCTTGTAAAGATTGTTATTTTTGTCATCATTTACCGGATAATATGGTTCAATCGTTTTGCTCCATTTTGCCGGATATTCTTTTGTAATTACTGTTGCAGCTTTATTAAGAACTGCAGGATTATCATACTCAAAATATTTATGCTCGATTATTCTCGTATAAGGCACCTCATATTCCGTATAATTGACAACTGCATTTCCCTGATAATCCTGCTGTTTGAGCACTTCATTTTCAAAACGCAGACTTCTGTATTCCAACTCACCGTAACAGTAATCGAAATACGCATCTATAGTGCCTGTGTATATTACCTTATCTGCAACAGACATATATTTTTCTTTATTTTTCAAAAAGTCCGTATTTAATTCGACATCTATACCATCGAGCATTTTCTCTATCATTTTAGTGTAACCGCCAACAGGTATTCCCTGATATCTGTCATTAAAATAATTATTATCGTATATAAAACGAACCGGCAGTCTTTTTATTATAAATGCCGGCAGTTCTGACGCTCTTCTGCCCCATTGTTTTTCCGTATAACCTTTTACAAGTTTTTCATATATATCTTTTCCGACAAGCGAAATTGCCTGTTCCTCTAAATTTGCCGGCTCTTTAATACCAGCTTCTTCTATCTGAGACTTTATTTTTTCCCTTGCCTGCTGTGGTGTTGTCACACCCCACATCTGATAAAATGTATTCATATTAAATGGCAGATTATAAAGTTCTCCCTTATAATTTGCTATAGGGCTGTTGGTATATCTGTTAAATTCGCTAAACCGGTTAACATATTCCCATAATCTTTTTTCATTGGTATGAAATATGTGTGCACCATATTTATGTACCTGTATGCCCTCTATTTCTTCTGTATATAAATTTCCGGCTATATGATTTCTTTTCTCTATTACAAGGCAGCTTTTTCCCGCCTTATTCATTTCATGCGCAAAAACCGCCCCAAAAAGTCCTGCACCAACAACAAGATAATCGTACATTACCTTTCCCCTTTCTTAACTTATAGTCTGTTTTTGTTTTATTCTTTTTGTTCTATTTTTGTAGTCTTGTGAAGTAATCTTATAATTTTCCAAATCAACAATCCCACACAGACTCCTGCCAGCGCACCAAGGCTATCAAGCCATACGTCTTTCAGATTTCCGCTTCTTCCAGGAACAAATAACTGATGAATTTCATCTGTGCAGGCATAAAAAGCCGCTGTAATTTCACTGATGATAAACACTTTTGCTTTTTTAACTCTAAATATATTCGCATAAGGCAGGACTAATGCACAGCCAAGTGCCATATACTCAAGAAAATGCGCTATTTTACGAATCAGATGGTGTATTAACTCATATTTCGCACTTCCAGCTTCTATTGTTATGTTAGTTATATGCTCTATGATAAAGACAACTTTTTTTGTTATACCGCCGCTTGCTGCCGCGGAATCGTTTGCAACTTTTGCAGAAAAGCAAAAAATAATTATCATAATTACCACAGCGGGCAGCCATGATAAAATATATTTTAATATCTGTTGTGATTTATTTTCATTCATTTTCACAGTTTAATCCTCTTTTGGTGTAAAGCAGGGGGGAAATTATATGGAGATTGTGGTGGTAATCATAATTTAACATAGTTCCAGCTCTCCTACATATATATGAGATTGCGGAGCATATTTTAACCCTATATGCTCTAATGTAACCGGCGAACTATATCTTTTCACAGCCCCGATTTTATAGGCACATGCATAATTCTGAGCCTTAAAATAACGGTCATAGAATTCTTTAGAAATTCCTGAATATTCATGCGTTTGCAACCACAGTTCACTTTTATCCATTTTAATTTTATTAATAACCTCAACTTCACCAACAATCATTTTTTCAGGTGATGTTGCATATATGTATATTTTAT
>CAJJNI010000136.1 GCA_905193085.1 uncultured Lachnospiraceae bacterium
TTTCCAAATTCAGGCTTTAACATTTCAAGCCAGTCATTAGTTATCGGCGGCATTAATTATCACCTCGTTATAAATTATTTTACAATCTCACAGATACCTGCCTGCTTCTTAAATATTCCTTAACCTCAGATATTTCCAATTCTTTATAGTGAAACAGTGACGCAGCAAGTGCAGCATCTGCCTTACCTTCTGTAAGCGCATCATAAAAATGCTCTTTAGTTCCTGCACCACCAGATGCAATTACAGGAATTGAAACATTTTCTGCGATTGTTCTTGTAAGCTCCAAATCATATCCTGATTTCGTACCGTCACAGTCCATACTGGTAAGTAATATTTCTCCGGCACCTCTTTTTGCAACATCTATAGCCCATTCTACCGCATCTATACCTACATCAACTCTGCCTCCATTTTTATAAATGTTCCAGCCGCTTTTATCAGCTCTTCTTCTGGCATCAATAGCCACAACGACGCACTGACTTCCAAATTTATCAGCGGCTTCACTTATCAAATCAGGATTATTGATTGCTGATGAATTAATTGAAATTTTGTCAGCACCTTCTCTTAAAAGTGCCCTAAAATCATCCACAGTTCTTATACCACCGCCTACGGTAAATGGTATAAATACTTTTTCTGCTACTTTTCTTACCATATCAACTACGGTATTTCTTGCATCAGATGATGCTGTAATATCAAGAAAAACTAATTCATCGGCTCCTGCTTTATCATATGCTTCTGCAATTTCAACAGGGTCTCCGGCATCTCGCAGATTCACAAAATTAACTCCCTTAACAACTCTGCCCTCATGCACATCTAAACATGGTATAATTCTTTTAGTAAACATATTTACCTCCAATGTAAAGAATTTTTGTATTTACAGCTTTCTTTATTTTACTTTTGTAAAATTTTCTAATATTCCAAGTCCGATACTGCTGCTCTTTTCAGGGTGAAACTGACATGCAAATACATTATCAGATTCGACAGAAGCATGGATTGTTGTCCCATACTCTGTTGTTGCTTTAACTATACTTTCATCCTCGGCTTTCAGATAATAAGAATGAACAAAATAAACATAGGCACCTTCATCTATATTTTCAAATAATCTTCCATTATTCTGAAGATGGAGTGAATTCCAGCCCATATGAGGAATCTTCATATCGGAATGTTTAGGTATACGCATAATTTTTCCTTTTAAAATACCAAGGCCGTCAACTCCCGGTGTCTCTTCGCTGCTCTCAAATAAAAGCTGCAGACCCAGACATATTCCAAGAAAAGGAATTTTATCATCGACTGCTTCATGAATAACTTCATCAAGCCCAAATTTCTTTAAGTTACTCATTGCATCACCAAAAGAACCTACTCCCGGCAGTATTATTCTGTCAGCTCCAAGAATTTCCTGTCTTTCTCTTGGTATTACAGTCTCCTGCCCAAGCAGTTTGCAGGCTTTCTCAACGCTCTTTAAATTTCCCGCATCATAATCAAGTATTGCTATCATATTGTGCCTCCGTTTATTTTATAAATTAACAAAGCCGCTTATCCGACTTTTGTTACAAAAACATGGCAGCAGAAATTTTTCCGCTGCCATTATGCATTTAATTATTTTTACTGATTATCTTCATCAGTTATTTCTGCCTCGTCAATTAAACCATCAGCAATCTCTGCTTTTCTTGCAATTGACATAATATTCTTATTATACTCCGTAAGAGTCATGTTTAACAGCTCATTAGCCTGCTGAATTCCTATATCAAATTTGTCATTAAGCTGTGTAGCTATCTGTTCATAGATTGCATTAAATTCTACAAGCAATCCAAGTTGTTCAGCCCTGTCAGCATACTCGTTATATGCCCTGACACCTTCAATCAGACTGTTGAGACCTTCCTCATAACGATTAATCTCCATATAGCTGTTATAGCTGCTTAACTTATCATCAATTAAATTTACCGTTTCTACCTGATCATAAAATTCTTTGTCTTTATCTTTTATTTTTAATCCGAGCAAATTCTGATAAGCATTAGAATACTTCTGATGCACAAATAATTCCTTAGAATCTTTTACTGTAGCTGAATAAAATCTTGTCTCACTGCCCAATATTACAACAACAGCCATGGCTATACCTACAATTATAAATGCTGACAGTGGTGCAACCGGAACAAGTTGTGATTTAGGAATAGGTCCTCCTGCAGCTTCTGCTTTCTTTGCTGCCTTCTTTGCCGCTTTTTCCTGCTTCTTCTTAGCAGCTTCTGCTTTCTTTGCTGTTGCTGCCGCTGCTTTTTCCTGTTTTTTCTTATCAGCTTCTTCTTTAGCTGCCGCTTTGGCATCATCTTTAGCTTTCTTCTTCTCTGCTTTCTGGGCGTTTATCCGTTCCTCGTATTCTGCCTCTTCTGCTTCTTCCGCTTCTTTTGCAATTCTTTGTTCTTCTGTAAGCTCTTTCTTGCTGAAAAACTTTTTGATTTTCTGAAAAAGTGTCTCTTTAGGCAGAGGCTCTGGCGCATCAGTGTCTTCATCTATACCGGTAAATAAATTATCAATATCCGTAAAACTACCTTTCTCAGCTTCATCATCAACTTTGTCCGGCTTTTGTGATACCGAACCGCTTTCAGAAGCTTTATCATCATCAGACATCTCATTCCAGTCATTCATAATATCAAAAGAATCAACATCACCATCTGCATCTAAATCAGCTGAAACAAATGAACTTTCTTCTTCATCATCTTCAGTATCAGCAAAAACATCTTCTGCTCCTGCATCATCTTCATCAACCATTTTAAGAAAATCATCTATATCTTCATCATTCAGAGACGAATCATCAAAAAGGGAATCTAATTCATCTTCTATATCTGCCATATTTTTCCCTCCATCTAAAACTCAAACTATTTCTTTAATATAAGCTTGTCTATCTCATCTACAAGCAAACCAATTTCAGGCTTGGAAAGCTGTGCATCAACACCCAACATTTCGCCTTTTCTCTTCATCTCTTCATTAACAAGTGATGAGAAAATAACTACCGGAATATGTTTTAACTGCGGATCTTCTTTTACAAGTTTAGTAAGTCGATGTCCGTCCATGAGCGGCATTTCTATATCTGTTACAATAAGAGAAACCTTATCATCAACAATTCCCTGATCTCTGTAAGATTCAAGCTTATCCCATGCCACCTGTCCGTTCGGACACATATCAAGGTTAGTATATCCTGCTTTCTTCATGCAGTCAGTAATCATACTTCCAAGCAATGGCGAATCTTCTGCAATAAGAATAGGAATATCATTTCTCTCACGAGGTCCCATGTCTTCTATTTCTGAAATTTTAAGTCCTGTTTCAGGACTTATATCTGTAACTATCTTTTCAAAATCAAGAATAACAATAAGCTTTTCATTAATTTTAATTACGCCTGTTGCAACGCCATGTTCAGCATCATTTACTGTAGCTCCAGGCAAAATAATATCAGCCCATGAAATTCTATGTATACCCAGCACCTGCTCTACATGAAATGCAATATTAAGCTGATTGAAGTTGGTTATGATAAATAACCCCTTCTGTTCAGATGAACCCATTCCTATACATTTTTTCAAATCAACAACAGATATCATATCTTCACGTGGCATAAAAATACCTTCTACAAACTCATGGGAATTTGGCACAGGGGTTACCGGCTGATATGATAATATTTCTCTGACTTTCGCCACATTAATACCATAGTGATTATCTCCAAGTGTAAATTCCAGAACTTCCAATTCGTTAGTACCATTTTCAAGTAAAATATTTGTATCCATTTTAAAATCCTCCTTTTGTAATGAGCATTTATTATATAATTATAAAATATATATTTATTTTAAATATAGTATTATTTTAATTTAATTGTGTGATCCTCTCCACCCGTTCTGATTACCATAGAAAGAGAATTAACATCGGCATTGTAATCTGCCGGAACCTGACAAATAACTACACCTTTCTTAGATTCCATAGGCTGTAATACAACATTCATCTGCGAAAGATCATCAAGCAGCAATGTCTTCATAACACTAATATTATCCGTATCATTAACTGTCATACGGAATTTCACATTCTGACCAAGTATATTACAGTTTCTTGATTCTGATGAAGTATTTACAAGCTCAAATGAAAAGACAAGAAGCTTGTGATTATCCGACGCACTGACCTGAAATGCCAGCTCTCCATCTGATGCATCAGGATATTGCTGTACCATTTCGCAGCCTGTATATGATATTTCAACATCTTTAAGGCCAAATAATTCACCGATATCCATTGGAGAAACATCATTATCTGCCACATTTCCCTGCTGTACTACAGTATTATCCGGTGTTGCCTGTGCATCTGCCTGTACAGTCTCTTCTGCCTGAGGTGTTTCAGTAACCACCGCCGGTTCTGTAGTAATTTCAGGTACAACGGTTTCATTATCGGCCACAATGTTATCCTCTTCCTGAGACTGGTTCTTCTTATTTTCCCCGGCAAATTTTTCATAGTAACTTGCATCATATCTGATTAAAACATCAGCAGCATAATTAGCTATTACCTTCATTTGTGAATCAGACATATCTTTAATGCCGCAGCCGGACATCATAAACATTAAAGCAAGGCTTATGCCTGATACTTTAACTAAACTTCTGCTTTTCCTGCTCATATCATCCACCTATTTCCATTTTCTTGTAAATCATAATTATTTTAACACATTTTTCACAATTTATCAATGCATGTTTGGCTTTTTTATGAACAATTTATTATACATCCTCATGATTTCTTCCGCACTTCTCCATTTCAAACCAGAAACATACACCATTATCATAATTGTCAACACCGCATTTCTGATGATGTGCCTCCATAATTGCTTTAACTATTGAAAGTCCTATTCCGCTTCCACCATATTCTCTTGTGCGGGCTTTATCAACCTTATAGAATTTAACCCATATTTTGTCAATATCTTCTTCTGGTATAGGATTTCCGGAATTAAACACTTTAACTCTTACAAGAGTCTTATCCGGGTTACTTTCATCTTTATGTTCATCCATTGAAATTTCAATTATATTATCACCAGTCACATAATGAAATGCATTACTTACATAATTTGTAACAACTTCTTCAAGCTTGTATTCATCCGCCCATACATAAACATCAGGCTTTAATTTAAACCGCACATCAACATTGGAATTTTTTGCCAGTATCGAAGTAGAACTGACAATATTTTTTACCAGAACATACAAATCCACACATTCAAGTGTAATATTATCACGACCAAATTCTAATTCTGTAAGTGTTAGCAGACTCTTGACCATTTTGTTCATTTTAGCAGCTTCGTCCATTATTACATCACAGTAAAAATCGCGGCTTTCAGCATCATCATTTATACATTCTTTAAGTCCTTCCGCATATCCTTGTATAAGTGAAATAGGTGTCTTTAATTCATGCGATACATTTGATATAAATTCCTGTCGCATCTCGTCTATTTCTTCTTTTTTCTTAATATCCTGTTTAAGTTCATTATTGGCAGTCTTTAATTCTGAAATAGTATCTTCAAGCGTTTCTGACAGATTATTCATACGCTCACCAAGTATTCCTATTTCATCTTTGCTGTCACCGGTATATTTTGCATTAAAATCAAGATGTATCATTTTATCAGATATTTTGGTAAGTTCTCTTATTGGCTCTGTTATTTTACTTGAAATTACTGACGCAACAATAGAGCCGAGACTTGTGATAATAAGTCCGACATAAATCATAAATTTATTAGAAATTCTTACACTGTCAATAATACTCTGAACTGCTGTCCGCATCACATAGAAATTGCCATTATGCAGATACCCCCACATGACATAATACTCAGAATCGTTGCGCTTATCTGTCATCTTCTGAATGGTATTATCATTTTCACCCTGGCTGAATATGTAATTAAATAATATATTCTGCATATCTGTTGTATTATTCATTGATGCATAACTTATCTCAAGAGATGAATTCATTACAATTAAATCAACATTACTGTCTTCACACAGCTTATTAATTTTCAGTGTAATATTTTCTTCCTCTAAGTCCGAATTATCCAGTGTATTGATATAATCATAAATAACCGTTAATGATTTGCTCTTCATGGATGAATAAAATGATTCAAGAAACAGCGAATTCATCACACACCATGTAACAAATGATGAGATAAGAAGCAAAATAAAACATTCTGAAATTCTTCTTCTGATTGAATACTTCATTACTCTACCTCAAACTTATATCCCATACCCCAGATTGTTTTTATATAACTGCCTTTATCTCCCATTTTGCTTCTTAATTTCTTTACATGGGTATCAATAGTACGGGCATCACCAAAATAATCATAGTTCCATACATTGTTCAAAATCTTTTCACGCGACAACGCAATACCTCTGTTTTCAATAAAATATGAAAGCAGCTCAAATTCTTTATAACTAAGTTCAATTGACTTTCCATCAATTGTCACTACATGGGCAGCCTTGTTCATCTCAATTCCACCGACAGATAAAATGCTTTCATTTCTGAGAAGATGTGCTCTTCTTAATATTGCGTCAACACGGGCAACTAAAATTTTAGGACTGAACGGTTTTGTTATATATTCATCAACGCCGAGTTCAAATCCCTGAAGTTCACTTCTCTCATCAGCTTTTGCAGTAAGCATTATTATAGGCACTTTAGAAAAATTACGAATTTCACGGCAGACCTGCCAGCCGTCCATTTTCGGCATCATAACATCCAGAATAACAAGCGATATATCTTTGTTTGT
>CAJJNI010000137.1 GCA_905193085.1 uncultured Lachnospiraceae bacterium
GATGCCTTCCGGCAGCAGTAAATACGGACTTCGATATACCGACTGCACTAATATGATGAATATGTACACTAACAGCTTCTATTCACTTACATCAAGCGCAAAGAAAATGGATAAACAGATTTCAATGCTTACTAACTCAAATGTGCCAATAATGATTCTTGGAGAAAAAGGAACAGGTAAAAATCAGGTTGCCGCCAAACTCTACATTGACAGCACCAAAAATGCTAATCCGTATATTATTATCGACTGCCCTTTAATTAATGAAAAAAACTGGAATTTTCTTACAAAACACTACAATTCTCCACTTTTTGATAAAGGCAATACAATATTTATAAGTAATATACAGGCATTATCTGATTTAAAACAGCAGCAGCTTTTATCTGTAATAATTGATACAAATGTCCACAAAAGAAACCGCCTTATTTTTTCATGCTCACAGACATTAAATAGCCAGACTTCAAACCCGTCACTCAGATTTATAAATTATCTTACATGCGCCACTATTTTTCTGCCACCGCTAAGAGAACTTACATCTGACATTCCATCTTCTGCAAGCCTTTATTTAAATGCACTTAATGTTGAACTTGCAAGACAGGTATCAGGATTTGAGCCGCATGCCCTTGATTTACTTAGAAGCTATAACTGGCCGGAAAATTTTGAACAGCTAAAAAGAGTTCTCGCTGAGCTTGTACTTCTTAGCACAAATCAGCTTATAACAACAGAAATAACACATGAAATATTAGAAAAAGAAAAAAGACAATATGTAAACAGCATAAGGTTTAATGATGATTTTGACTATAACCGCCCGCTTAACGAAATGATACAGGACATAGTTAAAATTGTTTTAGATAAATGTGACGGGAACCAGACCCGAGCTGCCAGGCAGCTCGGTATTGGCAGAACAACCCTTTGGAGATATCTTAATACTCCGGGTTCTTCCTGATTGCACCAACTACAGGGTGTGGCACATACATTTCTTCAAGATATTCTATATCTTCCGGTGTAAGCTTTATTTTCAGGGCATCGGCAGCTTCATCAAAATATCTTGCTTTAGTTGCACCGATAATTGGTGAAGCAATTCCTTTAGCCCACTGCCATGCAATGGCAATCTGTGACATCTTGCACTGATATTTTAAAGCAAGCTCGTTGACACGATTGATTATATGCATGTCATGCTGCTCCATTCTGTCATATTTTCCTTTTGCAACACGGTCAGTTTTACCTCTTAAAGAATCTGACTCCCAGTCAGCTCTTGCAAGATGTCCAGCTGCAAGAGGACTGTATGGCATAAGTGAAACGCCCATCTGTTTACATATTGGAATAAGTTCTCTTTCATCTTCCCTGTACAGAAGATTGTAATGGTTCTCCATAACCTGAAACTGTGTCCAGCCATTTTCTTTCGCAGCAAGCTGCATATTGTAAAACTGATAGCCATACATTGCAGATGCACCAATTGCTCTTACTTTACCACATTTTACAAGGCTGTCCAAAGCCTCCATTGTTTCTTCTACAGGTGTTTCATAATCAAATCTGTGTATTATGTATAAATCAAGATAATCTGTTCCAAGTCTTTTTAACGTTCCTTCAATTTCCCTTAAAATAGCTTTTTTTGACAAGCGGCCTTCGTTAAAATATACTTTGGAGGCAATTACGACTTTATCTCTTGAAATGTTATTTTTAATTGCCCTTCCAAGATATTCCTCACTTGTCCCTTGTGAATATTGATTTGCAGTATCAAAAAAATTTATACCAAGCTCCAATGCATGTTTTATTACTTCTTCACTCTGAGCTTCGTCGAGTGTCCAGTCGTGCATAATTCCGGCTTTTCCAAAACTCATACAGCCAACACATAGCTTTGACACCTCAATATCCGTATTTCCTAACTTAGTATATTCCATATTATAAGTCCTTTCTTTTTTTGATTATAATGCCATAATCATGCTGCAATCACTATGATGATTTAATTACGATACCAAATATTTTTTTCAGTGACTGGCCGTTTCATGTGTGTTTAGGCCTTTATATAATGCATTCATGTATTGTCATGTTGACATTAAGATTGCAAATCAGTACAATGTATTTAAATATTTTTATGTTTTAAATTTTTTTCTAACATTTTAAATCATGAAGGAGCATGGCACAATTGAAAAACTTTCTTAAAAATCAGGGCTCTGCTGTTGCAGCTATTGTTTTCTTATATATAATACTTGAATCTTTTGGCGTAACATGCCCGATTAAATTTGTAACAGGTATCTCCTGTGCAGGCTGCGGAATGTCAAGAGCATGGCTTTCGCTTTTGAGATTTGATATTAAAAAAGCCTTTTATTTTCACCCTCTGTTCTGGCTGCCTCCACTGTTTATTATTATATTCCTTTGTAAGAAATACATCAACAAAAAAATTTATAATATTTTTATATTTACAATGGCAGCATTGTGTGTTATTGTTTATTTGTACAGACTTATAATGGGTAATAATGATATCGTTGTTTTTCAGCCTGAAAACAATATCTTATTCCGCATTATAAGAAAATTTCATACATAGAGGAGGAAAAAAAATGTTTTGTTCAAAATGTGGAGCACAGATTCCAGACAACACAAAATTTTGTCCAACCTGTGGAGCTCCTTGTTCAACAGGACAGAAAGTAGCGGACGCAGCAAACAACATGTTTAATGCAACAGAACAGGAAATTGGCAGTGCACTTCATGATGTACACCAGTCATTCAGCGGAAACAATAACCAGGTTCCGCCATCAGGTGCACAACGATTGAAAGATGACAGAGGATTACTTTCTTACATCGTTCTTTCTATCATTACATGTGGTATTTATGGATATTATTTCATATACCAGATGGCACATGATGTAAACATTGCATGTGAAGGTGATGGAGAACAGACATCAGGTTTAGCTGCATTTATTTTATTATCATTTATTACATGTGGTATTTATGCTTACTATTGGTACTACAAGCTTGGCAACAGACTTTCCGCAAATGCACCTCGTTACGGATTAAATTTCCAGGAAAACGGAACTACAGTTTTATTATGGTGCTTAGTTGGTATTCTCTTATGCGGACTTGGTCCATTTATTGCCATGAATATTCTTATTAAGAACAGTAACCAGATTTGTAACGCTTATAATAGAGCAAACGGATTATACTAATCTACATATTAAAAAGCCCGTTTTGATATGCCCCTGTAAGGCAGACAGGGTAAATATCTAAAACGAACTAAAAAAACGACCGTACATAAATAATGTTCGGTCGTTTTTCTTAACTTAGGCAAACAACAAATATAAAACCAACTTTAATATGCTTTTCTTCAGTTCTCATTACATAATGAAGCCCAAAGGACAACATTTCCATTGTAATCCGATGACATTTGAATTACATTCATAACATGTTCATTTATAAAAATAGTTATACCATTATCATTTGTCCCTACCCAGAGTCATTGTCTTAAACTACGTTTCAAATCCGGAATCGCTTCACGAATATAATCCCCGGCAAATTTTCTTTGCATCTTCTAAAATTACCGCCGGGAATTTGTACTGTGAAAGCAGCTCTATTGCATTTGTTTCATTACATATACCTTTTCTGATTTTATAATCAAATGTTACACCACTCTCTGTAAAAAAGCTTTTGAAACAATATGTCTCATAAATTTCCTGTACGCGCTCTACCATTTTCAAATCATGTGTTGCTACAACTGTAAAACAATTTTTATTTTTTAAATATCTTAGCATTGCTTCAGACGCCGCTACACGCTCAACCGTATTTGTTCCCTTTAAAATTTCATCTATAATACACAGCACCATGTTTCCATCTTCAATACAGTCAAGCATTCTTTTTAAATATTTAACTTCTGTAACATAATAACTGTCACCGGAAATTATGTCATCTCTTAAGGCCATTGATGTCATTATTTTAATATCAGGCATTATAAATTCGTCAGCACAGCATGTGTGTATTGTCTGCGCTAAAATTGAATTGACTCCTAAAGCTTTCATAAATGTTGATTTTCCGGACGCATTTGCTCCTGTTATAATTGTATATTTTCCCATGACAATATCATTGTCTACGGAATCATTAATCAAAGGATTATATAACCCCTTTATTTTAAATACATCGTTATTCTTAAAATCAGGCAGACAATATTTATCAACACTTCTTCTGAATGAAGCAATGCTGATATCCATATCAATCTCTCCGACATATTGTAAAACCCGCATTACCGCATCTTCATTTCCTTTAATTACTTTGATAATATGGTTATAATTTGTCAAATCCCACAATGTAATTCCCATTAAATAATCTACAAAAAGTGCCTGCGGGTCACTATTGCTCATAATCCTGTTTGAACTGAATGCACCTGTCATTTTTGCAAGTTTTTTTAACTTGTCTATGTCATTATTTATTTCACCCTTATAAATAAACGCTGGCAAATCTTTCTGACTTCTTATAAACTGGCAAAATTTTATAATTATACTCAGATTCTTAAAACATGTCAGCATGCCTTCTGTCTTTGTTTTCTTATATGTATAAACAGTTATATTTACTGCAACAATAATTATCAGCCCAATCATACATATGGTCTGCTTAAAAAAAATTGCACCGACAAGACATACCAATAAAATTATCTGCAGCAGGCGGAGTATAACAGTTTCTTTAATTCCTGCATCAGAAGTATGTTTTATCAGCCTGGTTAAATAATAACTCTCCTGCGCCTTTCCAATTCCATGTAACCTTTTTTCCAGTCGTATTCTTAAATCTTCATCTTCATCAAAAAATTTTACTTTCTTCTCAAATAAATCCCAGTCTCTTTTTGAATTTGTATTATGTAAACGATGATAAAGTATCTGTTCCCCCAAAAAACTCTGTGTATGATTTATCCTGAAAAAAACATTATCCATATCTAAATCATTCCATGTTATATCATCAACTTCACTTTCCTCACTATCATCGTGAAACATCTGAATATACGGAAGTCTGTTTTCTCTCATGTAATGCCATGAATCATTTGTCGGGTCTTTACCATACAATCGTTTTAATCTGCTTTCAAGATTGTTATAAATTTTAAACATAGTAATTATTCCTCTCTATCAATAACAGCGTCTTTAATTAATTCTGCAATCCACTTGTACGCAATGAATCAAATCCATTGTTTTTTAATAGTTCATTTACTTCAAGAATATTTCCCGGTCTTTTATTAAATGCAATCATAAGTAATGCATCTCTTGGAATTTTGGCATATAACTCCGGCATTTCATATTTTCGTAATGCACGCTGGGTTTCTTCTAATGTAAAATGTGCGGCATAGCATATCCTCAATATAATATCTCTCTGCCTTGTATGTTTTTCCCCTGATAAAAGCTTGTATCCATATCTCTCCGGTATATCTGCATTAAGAAAAACTTTTTGCTGTGTAAATCCCTTTTGCAAAATCAATTCTTTAACATATATTGAAAAAGCATCTTCGTCATTCATACTATCTTTATTTTCTCTGCAATATGCTTCAAATTTTGAAATGTGTGTACTTCCCAACACTTTCTCTAAATCTTGTGTGCTTTTTTCATTCATTTTTTATCTCCTATCTGTTATAATGACATATGTAAAATATTTAAGGAAGGAATCCTGCCATGAACCTGTCAAATCGTCTTGAGTTATCCTATTATAAAGAAATAGCTGTTATTAATGAACCTCATAACATTTATCTGGTCCAGCATCAGGAAAGCAAGAAAGTCTATATTAAAAAAATTCTTTTCATTTACAATCGTAAAGTTTATGAAAAATTATACCAAAATCCTATCCCGGGAATTCCAAAAATACTTGCCCTTTATGAAGAAGATTCCCACTTAATATTAATAGAAGAATATATATCAGGCCGCACATTAGAGGACATTATTAAGTCCCACGACCTCACATCACAATACATTATCCAATATACAGAAGAACTTTGCAACATATTAAAAAAACTGCATGCATTCTGTCCGCCAATTATTCACAGAGATATAAAACCATCAAATATCATTGTTACAAGCAGCAATCATATCGTTTTAATAGACTTTAACGCTGCAAAGGAATATTCTGAAATTGAATCTTCTGACACTGTTTTACTTGGTACAAAAGGCTATGCGGCTCCTGAACAATATGGTTTTGGCTCTTCATCTTTGCAGACAGACATTTATGCTATGGGAATTTTGTTAAAAGAAATGGCAGCATCTCTTGTCAATTCCACAGACCAGTTTGATTATGCCATCGCAAAATGTACGCAGTTAAACCCGAAAGACCGTTTTATAAATGTAGAAGAGTTAAAAAACAACCTTATTCCACAAAATTCAGCCCACAGTCAATTACCGGCAAAACAACAGACACCAAACTATATTCCACCAGGATACCGCTCAAAAACTCCCTGGAAAATGATTTTTGCAAGTTTTATGTATGTATGCCTCGCCTCATTCTTTTTTACCTTAAACTTTCCAAAAGCACACGGTGCTTTATTATGGGTAGAGCGTCTTTTCTGTTTTTTAATGGCACTTGCAATAATTGCCGGAAGCTTTAATTATCTGTATATCCAGGATTCTATTCCTCTTTGCAGAAGCAAAAATAAGTTTTTGCATTATATTGGCATAATCATACTTGATACAATTTTGGTACTTTTATTGTTTATTATGTTATGTCTTATAGAATCGACTTTTTTTCCTTCATAAACAATATACATAAAAAAAGCATTTACCGTTGCCCCCAAAGC
>CAJJNI010000138.1 GCA_905193085.1 uncultured Lachnospiraceae bacterium
ATGCATCATATTTAGGCTCAGGCAAGGTAAATGAACTTGCAGAGATGATTTTTCAGACAGGGGCAACGGGAGTAATATGTGATGATGAATTATCTCCGATTCAGATGAAAAATTTAGAAGAAGCTCTTAATGTAAAAATTATGGACAGGACAATGGTTATTCTCGATATTTTTGCAAGCAGGGCAATAACTAAAGAGGGTAAAATACAGGTAGAATTAGCACAGTTAAAATACCGCTCAAGCAGACTTATCGGCATGGGTAATATCATGTCAAGGCTTGGAGGTGGAATTGGTACAAGAGGTCCCGGTGAGAAAAAGCTTGAAATTGACAGGCGAATTATAAAAAACAGAATTGCACAGTTATCAAGAGAATTAAAAGATGTAGTATCGCATCGTGATGTGATGCGTAAGCAGCGTATGATAAGTAATCTTCCGATAGTTGCAATTGTAGGTTATACAAATGCGGGAAAATCAACGCTTTTAAATCATTTGACAAATGCGGGTGTTTTAGAAGAAGATAAGCTTTTTGCGACACTTGATCCGACCTCAAGAAATTTAAAACTTACAAACGGTCAGGAAATAATACTTACAGATACTGTAGGTTTTATAAGAAAACTGCCGCATCATCTTATAAATGCATTTCGTTCTACATTAGAAGAAGCAAAATATGCAGATATAATACTTCATGTTGTAGATGCATCAAATCTACAGGCAGATTTACACATAGCGGCGGTATATGAAACACTTCAGGGACTTGAAGTAAAAGATAAGCCGGTAATAACATTGTTCAACAAAGTTGACAGACTTGAAGAACTTCCTGTAATAAAAGATTTTCATGCTGATGTGACATTGAATATTTCAGCTAAAAATGAACAGGGCTTTGGGGAGCTTATGGATAAACTGGCTGAAATCATAAATAAAAGCAAAGTATATATTGAAAAAACAATTCCTTATCAGGAGGCAGGGCTTATACAGAAAATTCGAAAGTTTGGTAATCTGATTGAAGAAGAATACAGGGAGGATGGAATATTTATAAGGGCTTATGTAGATAAGAGTCTGTCGATATAGTGCTTTTATTAGTGTTCTTTAAGGTTGACATGACTTTATTAAACCTTTATAATGATATGCATTATGTGGATATACATTCAGACAAAAAGAGAGGTTAATTATGAATTTTTTAGAAGAACGAATTGCAAAAGATGGAGTGGTAAAAGAAGGCAATATTTTAAAGGTTGACAGCTTTTTAAATCATCAGATGGATATTAAGCTTTTCAATCAGATGGGCGAGGAATTTAAGAAAAGATTTGCTGATAAGAAAATTAATAAAATTCTTACAATTGAAGCTTCAGGAATTGGTATTGCATGCATAGTTGCTGAATATTTTGATGTCCCGGTTGTTTTTGCAAAAAAGACACAGAGTATAAATATTGATGGTGATGTTTATGTTGCAGAAGTTGAGTCATTTACACATAAATGTAAAAATCAGGTAATTGTCTCAAAAAGATTTTTAGGACCTGACGATAAGGTACTTATAATCGACGATTTCCTTGCAAATGGCTGTGCACTGCAGGGACTTATTTCAATTGTTGCACAGGCAGGCGGCAGTATTGAAGGTATTGGAATTGCTGTTGAAAAAGGTTTTCAGCAGGGCGGAAAGATAATCAGAAATTTGGGTTATCAGTTAGAGTCTCTTGCTATTGTAGAGAGTATGGACGCAACCGCCGGGACAATTCAGTTTCGTGAGCAGTAGTTTACAGTCAGGAGAAGAAAATGAAAGAGAATACTAAAAAAGAAAATACAGCAAAAAAAACTGCATCAGAAAAAAAAGATGTATCAATAAATAATATTTATAAGCTTGAAGGCAAAGTGCCGATTCATAAGGCAGTGCCTTTCGGATTACAGCATATACTTGCAATGTTTGTTGCAAATATAGCACCTATTTTAATTGTCGGTGGTGTGTGTAATCTTGAGAGCAGCCAGCTTGCGATGTTAATTCAGAGTGCAATGCTTATCGCCGGAATCGGAACTTTGATTCAGTTATTTCCATTGTTTAATATAGTAGGTTCCGGCCTTCCAATCGTAATGGGAATAAGCTTTACATTTGTGTCAATATTAAGTTTTATAGGAACGCAGTACGGTTATGGCGCAATTATGGGGGCTGTTTTAATCGGTGGTTTAGTTGAAGGTGTTCTTGGTCTGTTTGCAAAATACTGGATAAAAATAATATCACCTATAGTAGCGGCAAGCGTTGTTACAGCAATAGGTTTTTCACTGCTTACAGTCGGAGCCAACTCATTTGGCGGTGGCAGTGGAAGTGAAAACTTTGGTTCAGCACAAAACTGGATATTAGGTTCAGTTACACTTGTATGTTGTATACTTTTTCACATATTTGCAAAGTCATATTATAAACAGTTGTCAGTTTTATTCGGACTTGTAGTTGGTTATATTCTTGCAGTTATAATGGGAGTAGTTGATTTTTCTTCACTCAAAGATACAGCAATAATTGCAATACCACATATTATGCCATATAAAATGGAATTTCGTTTAGATGCAATAATATCAGTTGTTTTAATATTTCTCGTATCTGCGACAGAGACAATTGGTGATACATCAGCGCTTGCAGCGTCAGGTCTTTCAAGAGATGTGACAGTTAAAGAGACATCAGGTTCTATAGCATGTGATGGTTTTGTCAGTTCATTATCATCAGTGTTTGGCTGTCTTCCGATTACTTCATTCAGTCAGAATGTCGGACTTGTTGCCATGACAAAAGTAGTAAATCGTTTTACGATTGCAACAGGTGCAGTTATTATGATATTAGCCGGAATATTTCCAATATTCGGTGCACTTCTTGCAACACTTCCGGATGCAGTTCTTGGCGGTTGTACCATAATGATGTTTGGAACAATTGTAGTAAGTGGTCTGCAGATGATAAGTAAATGTGGTTTTACACAGAGAAACACTATTATTGCCGCATTATCATTAAGTGTCGGACTTGGTTTTACACAGTGTGCAGATTTATTTACAATCTTTCCACAGATGATACAGAATGTATTTGCACAAAACTGTGTTGCAGTTGTATTTATCGTGGCAATAATTTTAAATCTTGTTCTTCCTGAAAATATGGAATTAGATATTAAAAAGGAAGAAGTGACATTAGAAGAATAATTGATTATTAAAGGAAATTGTTAAGCTGATAACAAAGTCTGGCGATTTCCTTTTTTGCATGAGGTGAATATTTTGAAAAAAAAGAAAATTATCTGTATGGTGATGGCCGCAGTGTGCTGTATCGGTGTATTTTCCGGCTGCAGCATTTCAGGTAAAAATATAAGATTCGGTGCGGCGGACATTGGTGGAACATATTATACATTTGCTAATTCATTTACTGAAACAGCCGGAAATGAAGAAAGTAATTACACTTTTGAAGTTAAGACTACCGCCGGTTCTATGGCAAATGTAAGGCTTTTGTCTGAAAATTATATACAGATGGCAGTTTGTCAGGCAGATTTGGCAAATCAGGCATATCTTGGTACAGGAGTATTTGAGGATAATAAGAAATATCAGGGATACAGTGCTGTTGCCTGTCTATATACAGAAGCCTGCCAGATTGTCGTAAGAAAAGATTCAGATATAGACTGTTTAGATGATTTGGAAGGAAAAACAGTCAGTATCGGTGCAGAAGAATCTGGAACCGAACAGAATGCAAAACAGATATTATCAGCAGCAGGTCTTGGCGGTGGTATCGTCAGGATGGTAAATCTTGATTATACCCAGGCGGCAGAAAAATTAAAATCAGGAAAAATAGATGCGTTCTTCTGTACGGCAGGGGTTGGGACTACAGTTATCGAAGAACTTGCAAAACAGTGTGATATAAAGCTTATCGGTATTGAAGATAAAATAATTGGAAGAATAACAGAGCAGAATGAATACTGTGAAAAATACACTGTTGAAGCCGGTACTTATAAAGGTGTTGATGAAGATATAAACACAATAGGTGTTAAAGCTTTATTACTTGTAAATAATAAATTATCAGAAAAAGCAGTTTATTATATAACAAAAACATTATTCGAAAATTCAGATAAAATCCAGTATTCGGTTCCGGTTGATTTTGATATGGACATAGATAATGCTCTGGAAAAAATTGATATCCCGATTCATCAGGGTGCATTGAATTACTATGAAGAACAGGGCAAGAAAATTAATTAAAAAGGGATTAAAAAGATGATGATTACACTTGATATGTATCAGACAATGGCAGTGGCTGTAGTGGCCTTGCTGCTGGGTAAATTTCTGAGAAATAAAATTTATATTTTTAATAAGTTCTGTATTCCTTCACCTGTAATTGGTGGACTCATATTTGCAATTTTAACATGCATATGTTATAATGTAGGAATTGCAGAATTTGAATTTAATGATGTTTTGAAAGAAGTATGCATGGTATTTTTCTTTACATCAGTTGGATTTCAGGCAAATTTAAAGGTATTAAAACAGGGAGGAAAATCTTTGATTGTATTTCTGGTACTTGTTTTTGTATTGATATTATCACAGAATTTCCTTGCAGTTGGTCTTTCAAAATTAATTAATATAGAAGAATATATCGGTCTTTGTACAGGTTCAATTCCAATGGTGGGCGGTCATGGTACTGCAGGAGCTTTTGGTCCGGTATTAGAGGACTTTGGAGTAAGCGGTGCAACAACTTTCTGTACTGCTGCGGCAACATACGGACTTATTGCGGGAAGTATGATAGGTGGTCCTGTAGGAAGCAGGCTTGTGGAAAAATATAATCTGCTTGATACAGTATCACAGGAAGATGACAGCTTTCTTGTTGAAGAAGAAAAGAAGCATGAAAGACATGTTTCAATGTATCCTTCAGCAGTTTTCCAGCTTATACTTGCAGTTGGTGCAGGAACAATAATATCTTATTTTCTGTCACTTACAGGTCTTACATTTCCTATTTATATAGGTGCAATGATAAGTGCGGCAATTATCCGTAATGTATCAGAGTTTACAGGAAAATATACAATTTATATGGGTGAAATAAATGATATGGGTGGAATATGCCTTTCATTATTCCTGGGAATGGCTATGATTACATTGAAATTATGGCAGCTTGCTTCACTTGCCCTTCCTCTTCTGATACTTCTTGCAGGTCAGACACTTTTGATGTTTGTATTTTCGAGATTTATAGTATTTAAGATTATGGGAAAAGATTATGATGCGGCGGTATTAGCAGCAGGAACATGTGGATTTGGTATGGGTGCTACACCTAATGCAATGGCAAACATGCAGGCAATATGTGAAAAATATGTACCTTCTGTAAAAGCATATTTAATCATACCGCTTATAGGAAGTCTGTTTGCAGATTTTATAAACAGTCTTACTATTACATTCTTTATTAATTTCTTATAAATTGGGCAAAATGCAAATGACATAATACTATAGCTGGAGGAATCGGTATGTTTGATTTTTTTAGAAAGAAAAATTTTAAAGATGGAAAATATAAGATAGACAGTGAAAATCTTGCTGTCCCTGAAATTCATACTGGAGAAGTAGAGGAATGTGACAGCAATGAGAGCAGTTCTGAATCAATAACATTTGATGATGTTGCAATTCCTGAAATTCATATAAAAATGAAAGGTGAAAAATAGCTTATGGAAAGAGAAAAGTTTGGAAGTCGTCTGGGCTTTATTTTAATAAGTGCAGGCTGTGCAATTGGAATCGGTAATGTATGGAGGTTTCCATATGTAGCCGGTTATTATGGTGGAGGTTTTTTCGTATTATTTTATTTATTGTTTCTTGTAATACTCGGTGTTCCGGTGCTTTCAATGGAGCTTGCAGTCGGAAGAGCAGGAAGGGCAAGTATAGCAAAAGCATATAATAATCTTGAAAAACCGGGACAAAAATGGCATATTCATGGTGTAGTCGGTCTGATTGGAAATTATCTGTTATTATTTTTCTACACAACTGTAGCAGGCTGGATGCTCGGATATTTTCTTAAATACATATCAGGCGGCATGAATAAAGTTTCTGATTCGGGAAAATTATTTTCACAGGTGCTTGAAAACCCTTCACAGATGATAGTATGGATGCTGATTGTTGTTGTATTATCTGTACTTGTATGTAGTCTTGGATTGAAAAATGGCGTTGAGAGAATTACAAAATGGATGATGCTTATTTTACTTGGCCTTATTTTAGTTCTTGCAATACATAGTTTTACACTTGATAAAGCGGGAGAAGGAATAGCATATTTCCTTATACCTAATATTGAGCGTGTAAAAGAAACCGGATTCTGGAACATGGTAATTGCGGCGATGAACCAGAGCTTCTTTACATTAAGTCTGGGAATTGGAGCAATGCTTATTTTTGGAAGTTACATAGAAAAAGACAGAAGTCTTTTAAGTGAAAGTATACAGATTACTATTCTTGATACATTTGTTGCAGTAATGTCAGGTTTTATTATTTTTCCTGCATGTTTTTCATTTGATATTCCGACTGACAGCGGTCCGAGTCTTATATTTATAACACTGCCAAAAGTTTTTGAAAATATGGCAGGCGGACAGATATGGGGAACATTATTCTTCTTATTTATGACATTTGCTGCATTGTCAACAGTTATTGCAGTTTTGGAGAATATCCTTGCTTGTAATATGGAATTATTTAATATAAGCAGAATGAGAGCAAGTATTATCAATTTTATCGTGCTTGCAGTTGGAAGTCTTCCTTG
>CAJJNI010000139.1 GCA_905193085.1 uncultured Lachnospiraceae bacterium
TTCTATAGTGACAATTAATTAAAAATATGCTATTATAGTACAAAATAATGGCATATAATGATACCAGGGTCGAAAAGTCTGAAGTCCACATGAGCTTGTTCATTTGTGGACGACAGACTTTGAGAACCGCACCGTAAGGTATCATTGTTCTGGTCTGTTGGCCGCAACAATATAATAGGAGTTATTGGTATTATGAATAAATATCAGGTTCGTTATGCCGGTGGTAATTACTGGCTTCTTGATATGGAACAGAACGGATTAAATTACAAGATTCCTCCGGCATTAAATGAAACCGGAATATATATTTACAGAAAACTTTGCGAAGGACAAAGTGCTGCTATAATAGCACAGAATTTACATGAGGATTTCGATATAGAAGTAGATGAAGCATTGGAAGATGTTAAGTTTTTTATAGACGATATGATTGAAAAAGGTATTCTAGGAGAGGGTTAGGTTCAGATTATGGATATATTGCTTGCCGGCGGCAGTGGCCGCCTCATAGATGAAATTATTGATAAATTCAGAAAAGAAGGTCACCGTGTATTTGTTCTTACCGGTAACAGATATCGCCATGCATCGTACAATAAGGTATTTGAAAAATATTATTTCCCATATGACAGCGATGTTTTAGGGGAAATTTTTGAGAGTATTAATCCTGATGTTATTATATTTATGGGTGCATATGATACTAATTTTGAGTGGGGAAGTAAGGGAAAGAAATCTGCAGTAAATTATCTTGCAGGTCTTGCTAATATGCTGCTTGCTTATTACAGTCTTAGAAAGGGACGGTTTATTTATCTTTCATCACAGGAAGTTTTTTCTGATGACTATGAGCAGGATATAACAGAAGATTTAAAAACAACTCCGGACAGTACAAAAGCAATGGCTGTTGCACAGGGCGAACAGATGTGCTTAAGTTATAACAGCAGCTTTGGTGCGGATACGGTGGTGTTAAGAATTGAACATTTATTTAATACGCCGCATAACAGAAAAGAGATTATAGATGTATGCAGCAGTATGTGTCTTGAAGCAGTCAGAACAGGGCAGATTGTTATAAGGCAGAATCATAAATTTTCTATGATACACCAGTCTGATGCAGTGGAATTTATTTTCAGAATTGCAAATGCAGGACATCATAATCTTCCTCTTTATAATATAGCTTCATCGGTTGAAGTGAGTGAATCATCAATTGCAATGATGATAAAAAATAAAATGGGTGCATCTGTAAGTCTTGATATGGACGAAATGGCAGCGGCGCAGAGGAGAGTTTTTTCAAATAAAGCATATGATGCAGAATTTGGAATACATATTTTTCATTCCATTGAAGATACAATATCAGAAAATATAGATTTGATGAGTCAGAAGATGGCGGCATTTGAGCCCGATGGTTCCGGTAAGAGAAATATCTGGCTGCGGTTTAAGGAAAAATCACGGGCTACAGTAAGGGCACTTATTCCATTTATAGAAAATATGGTTTGTTTTATACCGTTTTTTATGTTAAATAACAGGGCAGTTGGAAGTGATTATTTTGCAAATCTTGATTTCTACCTTCTTTATGTGCTGCTTTTTGCAATAATATACGGACAGCATCAGGCTGTATTTTCAGCTGTTTTAGCAGTAGCAGGCTATTGTTTCAGACAGATGTATGACAGAACCGGATTTGATGTAATGCTTGATTACAACACATATATATGGATAGCGCAGTTGTTTATTTTAGGACTTGTTGTCGGATATATGAGGGATCAGATTAGAATTATAAAAGGTGAAGATGAACAGGAAATGGGATATCTTTCGGGACTTCTTGGTGATATAGAAGATATCAATGACAGTAATGTCCGTATGAAAAATGTGCTTGAAACACAGATTGTAAATCAGAATGACAGTTTTGGTAAATTATACGAGATAACATCTACATTAGAACAGTACAGTCCGGAAGAGGTACTTTTCTATGCGGCTGAGGTTTTGTCAAAAGTTATCAACAGTAAAGATGTCGCAATTTACACGGTTGCAAACGGTTCATATGCAAGACTTTTCTCAGCAACTTCTGCAAAGGCGAGAGAGCTTGGAAACTCCGTAAATTATACAAATCTTGGTCCACTGTATGATTCTTTAGTTGACAGAAAAGTATTTATAAACCGTAAGATGGACGAAAAATATCCTCTTATGGCGAATGCAATTTATTCAGAAGATGAAATGCAGCTTATTGTCATGGTATGGGGTATTCCATGGGAGCGAATGACTTTGGGTCAGGCCAATATGCTCACAGTTATCAGTTATCTTATTCAGAACGCAGTTGTCCGTGCAAATCGTTATCTTGAAGCCTTAGAGTATAAAAGATATGTTGAGGGAACTAACATTCTTGAAGCTGATGCATTTATATCGCTTGTTAAAGCTTATATGGGTGCCAAATCAAAGGGACTTACAGAATGTACATTTCTATGTATTAATTGTAGGGATTCAGGAATTGAACAGACAGGAAAAATTTTGTCAAAGAAATTAAGACAGTCAGATTTCCTCGGACAATTACAAGATGGAAAATTATATGCTTTGTTAGCTAACACTAACGAACAGGACGCACAGCTTGTTATGGCAAGATTTTCTGAGAGTGGTTATGAAAGCGAAATAAAGGAGGAACTGATAGTATGAGCAGGGAGCATACAGCAATTCTGATTTTATTTATAATCAATATAATGATTATTATTGCATATATTATTCCTCACATTATAGAAAAAGATGATAAGGGGCGTGGGTATATAATAAAGGCTGTAATTATGTTTATATGTCCCATTGTTGCGCCGTTATTTTTCTTCTTGAGCCACATTTTTTATCTGATTTTTTATAAGTCAGAGGTTGATTTGGCAGATGTTGTTTTCAGTAAGGAGAAAGTTCAGACACATATTCATGCTGATGAAGAACAGGACCTTAATGTTGTTCCGCTAGAGGAGGCAATTGCAGTAAGTGATACCGGCAGTCTTCGTCTGCTTGTTATGAATGTGGTAAGGGGTGATATAAGAAAATCATTATCATCAATAGCACTTGCACTTAACAGTGAAGATTCGGAAACATCTCATTATGCAGCGTCTGTATTACAGGACGAACTTAATGAGTTCCGTATGAATGTACAGAAGATTTATATAGAAATAAAGCGTGCCGGAAAAGACCAGGCAGAATATGCAGCAATGCTTATTGAGTACATGAATCAGGTTCTTGAACAGAATGTATTTACAGATATGGAGCAGGAATCATATGTTAAGACAATGGAAGAAGTTGCAGATATACTGTATGAAAAAGATAAAGAAAAAATGACAAATGTGTTGTATGAGCATGTGTGTCTCAGACTGTTGGAAATAAAGGAATTTGAACTGTGTGAGAAGTGGTGTAAGAGAGCTAAGGCTGAATATCCAAATACACTTTCTTCATTCACATGTATGCTAAAACTTTATTTTACAAGTAATCAGAATGAAAATTTCTTCTCTGTTCTTGAAGAATTAAAAAAATCTAACATAGTTATTGATAATGAAACACTTGAGTTAATTAGAACATTCGGATAAATAATAATGGGAGGTGACAAAAATGTCCATGTCTGTTTTATCAGCATTACAGTGTTTGGAAGCATTTTTTTGTTATCTCTTAATGACAGTAATTGTCCCGGCAGCAGTTTTTGGAAAAAAGTTCAGGAAACTGGATTTAAATCAGAAATTCATGGCATATTTCACAATTTTTATATGATTAATATAGTTTTCCTTCTGGAATTACTCCATATATCCAACAGGTTTACTCTGATTATTTTTACCGTGATTCCGGCACTGGTTGTCTTTTCAAAAAGCAGAAATATTTCAATTAAATTAAAAATTACAAATGCCTGGAAAACATTTAACAGACTTATTTCAGGTCAGCTTGGAATAAAGACTGCGTTAAATAAATTTGGAAGATATGTATTAAAGCTTTTTAAAAAGCTGTTAGTAAAAATAAAAGAAATATTTGTTTTTAATATTACAGACTGGATAATTTTAGCGGCATTTGGCATTGTATTTGTAAAAATATATACATCAAATATAGTTACAACATTTGGGTATACAGCATCAGATATTCCGGTTCATAATTACTGGATTAATTATTTAAGCAAAAATCAGATTTTTGTTGCGGGAATTTATCCGTTTGGTTTTCACTGTGTAATATATTATATGCATGAAATATTCAGGATAGATACTTATGTTTTGCTCAGAATATTTTGTGTTGTCCAGAAATTTTTTGTCGATATGATGCTGTTATCGTTGTTAAAATATTGTTGTAAGACTAAATATACACCTTATATCGGGCTGTTTTTGTACAGTATAGCAGATTTATATTTAATTAACACATACAGTCGTTTTTATTCTACACTTCCGCAGGAATTTGGAATGATATTTATATATCCGTGTGTGTATTTTGCTTTTGCTTTTTTCAAAGAAAGAAAAAGCGAGGTCTGCCGCGAAAAGAAGCTTTTTGGAGAGACTAAAGAAGTTAAGAAAAAAATAAAACAGCAGAAAAAAGAAATAAAGAATCTGACAAAACAGGAGAGAAAAACATATAATAAAAAATATTTTAAATTAAGAGTTAAAGAATGTGCATCTACATGGTATCTTGCCGGATTTGCAATGAGTTTTTCAATGACACTTGCAGTTCATTTTTACGGTACTATGATTGCCGGATTATTCTGTGTTGGAATTGCAGCCGGATTTTTCTTCAGATTTATACGCCCTAAGTATTTTAGCCGGGTTATATTGACATTTGTAATCAGTATGGTTATAGCAATTCTTCCGATGGCTGTTGCATTTGCACAGGGTATTCCTCTTCAGGGCTCATTGGGCTGGGGCATGAATGTGCTTACAGGAAAAGATACACAGAATGATGAGGAAGAGGCAGACACTACTGTTGATAATGCAGTAGTAAGCGGAGATGGCATAGATGTAAGTGATGGCGGAGTATATGTAAGCGGAGATAGCGCACAGGTAAGTGACAGCAGCGTATATGTAAGCGGAGGTAGCGCACAGGTAAGTGACAGCAGCGTATATGTAAGCAGCGAAGCAACGCAGGTAAGCGGCAGTGGCGTATATGTAAGTGACAGCAGTGCGCAGGTTGTTTCTTATGAAGGTGCGACAGCGATTGTCAGTGGTGACACTGTTTATTATATGCAGCAGAATGTGAGTGGCACAGGTGTTATTCTGTTTGATAAAGATGCCATTAAAGATACTAAAGGGTTCTTAAATGACGGTAATTTAATATTAAACACGCCTGGACTTCACAGTCTGTATGATATGGATAATCTTGATTATAAAAGACCTCTTTCTTTTTATATAAATCTTTTGAAAAAAGACCCTTCATTGTTTAAAGATAAAATGTTATTTGTTGCCGGAAATTTTGTTGATGACATAGTTGGAGCGACAAAGGAATTTGTTTTTGAAAGTTTTTCGGAAAAAAAAATAATTTATTTTTACACTGCAGTTGTTATATTGCTGCTTGCCGGACTTATAATGTTTGTTTTCAGGCAGTATGATTATGGTGCATCAATTATTTCAATTGCAGTATTCTGTATGTGCATTGCACTGCTGCTTGCGGCAGGAAGACTTGGGCTGCCAACGCTTATGGACGGTTCAAGGTGCAGTATTTATTTTGCATATATGGTTCCTCTTATAGCGGCAATGTTGGTTGACATAATAATATTTGCAGTATCCGGCTGGGCAAAATGGAAATATACAAGATGGATTAAGCATATGTTGTCATTAGTCTGTCTTTGTGTGACAGTTGTATTTATGTATAAGTACGGACTTATAAAAGAGCCATATCACACAGGAAGTTTTGAGCCAAATGAAGCTGTTACATGTCTTACAAACATTATAAATGAAGAAAAAGATTTTACATGGACAATATGTTCTGCAAATGATGAAACGAGAATGGGAGAAGACCACGGTTATCACTATGAAATTATAGAATTTCTTCGCAGAATGGAGGGAATGGGTGGTAACGCGATGCTTACAATTCCTACGGATTCAGTATACTTTTTCATAGAAAAAGTTCCGATAGATTACGCAAGTTCATACGAGGACAGCGGTCAGAGAATTTCAGAGAAAGGAGCGTATAACTATCTTCCTTCCGGTGACGGACTTGGTGTATACCAGAAGAAAAACAGATGGATAGTTATGTCCAGAATGTATTATTGGGCACAGGAGTTTAAGAAACTGTATCCGAATGAATTAAAAGTTTACATGGAAACTGATGATTTTGTGTGTTATAAATTAACACAGAACACATACAGATTGTATAATCTTGCAATTGATTACGGCTATAATACTGATATTTACGATTTTGGCAATCAGGAATAAAACAGGAGGAGAAAAATGGTATCCCGCAGAACTTTATTTGTAATTTCAATGATGATGGCAGTTTTGTTTTTCTTATTTGTTTTTTCAGGAGTGGTAAAAGATACTTTAAATGATTATGACAACAACAGTTATTATGAAGAATCTGTTATCACAAAGAAAGATGAGTGGAAAGCGGATTCAGATGATAAAGTAAGTGTTGTACTTATAGGCAGTGACAAAGATGGCAATTTATACAATATTGCAAATCAGTGGAGCACATATACTAAGAGAAAATTTAAAGCATATACATCTGTAAGTGATTACAAACTTCCAAAAAATGATATGCCCGATATAATACTTCTCGATTCAGAAGGAAT
>CAJJNI010000140.1 GCA_905193085.1 uncultured Lachnospiraceae bacterium
GGACGATAATAGTCAAAATATGGCTTAGCTCTCTCTAATGCATTTTCTTCATCAGGCTTGATATCCTTATTCATATGTCCGTCGTAGGAAGACTGTGAAGGGAACCATACAAGCTTGCTTCCTTCGCCCTTTGTCACACCGCCTCTTTTTAAAAGAGCATTCCACTGACCGTCTGTCATCTTGGAACGTTTAACAAGTCTCCACAGATGTCCATTTCCATCAAATATACCTTCACCTGTAATCGCAATATTTTCCTGTCCATTTGCATGAATAGGTGAAACTGTACGGATTCTGTCTTCGCCTTCATAAGATGTTTTAATAAGTGGATATTCTTCTTGATTATGTGAAAACAGCACAAAAGCACCGTTTTCAGTATGTAAATTAACATTTGAAAGTAATTCTACAGGTCCTGTAAGCCATATTCCGGCAGGTACATTAACAGTACCGCCACCTGCTTCATTTGCAGCCTTAATGGCATCATTGAATGCTTTAGTATTAGACACCTGTCCACCTTCAACTGCTCCAAATTCTGTAATATCAAACTTTTTATCAGGAAAAACCGGAAGTTCAACCTTAGGATAATTGGTATTCATAAAATAAACCTCTCTTTTCTATTTTTCTAACATGAAATGTAAATTACTGCTCATTACCTGTGCGGTAATCCATGATGGATTCCATACCTGATTTCCGCCTCTCCAGTTATGCATATGACGGATAACATCATTTCGTGCCTGGAAATAGTTGGTATGATAATAATGCTCGCCCTGTTCACCTATAACAGAGAAACCCCATTCACCTGGTTTTGTACACACACCATATGTAAGAGCCGCACATATGTTCTGACCCATTTCTTCAAATTTCTTATTACCGCTGTTCTTTCCAAAAGCATACATTTCGTATGATGGGAAGAATACATCAAGATGGTGATTCTGCACTGAAACTCCCGGCCAGCCTGTTGTCTTAAAATTCATTTTTGCACATGCTGTATCTTTTGCAAATCCTGTTTCCCAGAAAAATACAAATGTAAGTATCCAGTCACCTGAAATTTCTGCCCATGTCTTAAACTGTTCTTCACCTGTCAGGCGGTAAATTTCTGCTGCTGCCTCAAAGAAATAAAGACCTGCTTCTTTGTCCTCACATTTTGCGTCCATTGTAGCTCTTGCAAATGGAATATCAAATGTCTTCATATGTAAATCTGCATAGATTGCATACTTTTCCTTAGCATAATCAAGATAAGACTTATCATCAAAATATTCTGAAGCTTTGGCAAGCGCAAGTACGCAAGGCATTCCTGCCGCATTTTTGACAGCATCTTTAATTGTACCGTCAAGCTCCCAGCCAAGCGGATATATTTTATCTTCTGTCTGGAATTTATCATTCATAAAGAATGCACATGCATCTTTGACTGCTTTCTCCCATTCTGCTGGCACTTCTTTGTTATGCTTTCTTAAAAGTGTCATTACATCTATTAAATCAGATACACTCTCACCTTCTATACGGGACGCCAAAGCAGCTTCCGGATTCTTCCAGACACCTCTCCATTCTTTCTTCTCGATAAGATAATATCCGTAAAAAAGCCCCGGATAATCTTTGTGCTGACCGTTCTTTACGAAGAAATCAACTATATCATATGCTCTCTCAAAAGACTCTGTATCACCTTTTTCAAAAGCAAGTGCCATTTCACACCAGGCAAGTTTAATTGTCTGACCTGTCCAGCCATAAAGAAAATATTCAGGTCTTCCTGACACATTGCCAAATGAATTTGCTGCACCAAATGTCATATATCCACAGCAGTCATCATCTTTGTAGTAACGGCTGTCGAGAACATTTTTCTTATAATCTACCATTTCTTTATATGTATGGAGTCTTGTTGTCTGTGGCTTTAACTTATTATAACCGAGTGCGATAATATCTCTGAATCCTTTTCCCTGCTCTGTATCGCCAAAGCTGATTGCAAATTTCTTGGAAACACTCTCGCCTGAGCGGATATAACGATATCCTTTAAGCCATGACATCGGAACATTTCTTCCGCCATACACAACATCTTTGTAACCGTTAAACATAAGTGGTCCACTCAAAGCTACCATTGACTCGCCCTGTTCTTCTTTTACAATTCCAAGTGACCAGTATTCTCTTTCATCTCCGGTAACAACCTGTGGATACAAAAACAATGTCATGAAATAAAATTTATCATCAATCTGCCACTCGTCATTTACAGCAGTAACAGGAAGTCTGTGTTCTTCAACGATTATTCCGCCACCGGCCTCTTCTCCGATATGCGGAACAATTTTTCCCGGAACTGCAGACGGATTGTCATTGTAAATCATGTTAGGAAGTGTAAACTTATTTTTTCCATTATCAGTCATTGGAATAGAAATATTACCGGCAAAATCTGCAATTTCCTCATCACTGATGTTAGTAAATACTACTAAAGATTCTAATGCATCTTCACTCTTTGAAAATGTAATCTTTGCTTCAATAGGGAAAGCTTTGTATGTTATACTTACATGTTCCTCATTTTCCTCAGTATTTACATGTTCCCAGTCAGTCTCTTCTAACTGAAAGGGTCTTGTAAGAGAATAACCGATGAGTTTAGATACTTTTTCTTTCTTAATAACGACATCTGATACTTTAAATGTCATTTCTTCATTTATTATCTCAACTGTCTGTGTGCCAAAATCAAAAATCATTTTTTTCTCCTATTCCCAGCCAAGCACTCTTTCTTTGGTGCATAATGCTGCTTCTTCGTCAGAAAGAATTTTTCTTCTCTCATGCTCTGCCACACCTTCACCTGTGCAGCCATATTCATAAAGTCTCGCATTCTTAGATAAAAAGCCGCCCATCTGCTCTTTCCAGCCTTCTGTTCTAATCTGATTACTAAGCTCACAGTTCTTAAATACACAGCAGCTGTCTGCTAACGGGTCTGAACCCGGGTGCCACGGTCTTCCAAGAAATACGCTCTGTGGTCCAAAGTTTCCTGTAGTCTTGCAATTCAGGAACAAAAAACCATATTTCTGTGCAGCCGGTGTACTCGGCGCAGTAATATATGCGCGTTTTCCCTCGTTGGCTTCGTCCGGATTAAATGAATATAATTCGCAGTCCTCAAATACAGCTCTTGCACCGCCAAAAATATAATCTACATCACCCTGTATGTAACAGTCTTTGTAATACTGTGTACCATCTTTGGCATAAAGTGTATCCTGTCCACCAATAAATCTACAGTTGTAAAATTCTATATGTTCACCGGAAGCATACAACGCTACTGCCTGTCTTCCTCCGCTGCCGCTTCCATCATAACTGTTTTCAAATGTTATATTCTCAGCCCTGAAATAGTTAGCATAGACAAACACACTCGCACTTCTGAATGTTCCTCTTGGGTCACCATTTTCCATCAGCCCGCCATTATGGTTGTAAAAAGTAATTTTAGTATCGGAAGGTTTGTCCCCTTCACCCTTTAAAACAATATATCTCTTATCACCGCTTACAGTTACAATTTCCTGATAAACTCCCGGCTTAATGTGTATAATTGTTGTTGTACTGTTATGTACCGGAACAGCATCTACTGCCTCCATAACTGTTTTATAATCAGCACTTCCGTCTGCTGCAACAAAAATATGGCATGTATGTGGCAACTCGCCCATATTCTGCATATTAGTCTACCTCCGTTTCAAAAAGCTATAGTCCATATTATTGTATAAGAAAACGAACAAAATGTCCAGTGTTATTAAAATCTTTTATAAATACTATATTTTTTGAATAGTATATGCACTGGCAATTGCTTTATTTAATGCATTAAGTACCTTTTTCTTATCCATACTCCATAAAGGTGCTATGAGAAGTTTTTTATCACCATCACCCGTAAGCCTGTGGATTACTATGTCATCCGGAAGAATTTTAAGGCATTTAACTACAAGATTTATATACTGCTCCATTGTTAATGTTTCAAATTTTCCTGCTTCGTAGTCTTTTGCCAAATCCGTACCTTTTAAAACATGCAGTAATTGAAGCTTTATCCCGCCTGCACCTGATTTTCCAACATAATCAACTGTCTTTAAGATATCTTCTTCTGTCTCATATGGCAGTCCCAAAATAACATGCACGATTACTTCAATGTCCGCACATTTAAGTCTCTTTACTGCATCATCAAAAACAGATAACGCATATCCTCTTCTTATATATTGTGCACTGTTCTCATGAATTGTCTGCAGACCAAGTTCTACAAATATAGGTTTTATTTTGTTAAGCTTCTGCAAAAGTTCCAAAACTTCATCACCAATACAGTCCGGCCTTGTCGCTATCGAAAGTGCCACTATATCTTCCTGCATAATGCATTCCGTAAATATGCTCTCCAGATATTTTATTGGACCATATGTGTTAGAAAATGCCTGAAAATAAGCCATATATTTTCCGCCCTTATTCTTCTTCTCGATTCTTTTCTTTGCATTTTCCAACTGTTCTTTAACATTTTCCAGTGTTATTTTCTGTGCAAACTCTCCCGAACCTCCTTCACTGCAAAAAATACACCCTCTTGTATCTATCGTACCGTCACGATTAGGGCATGTGAGACCCGCATCAAGTGCTATTTTATACACCTTAGTCCCAAATCTGTCTCTCATATATTTATTAAATGAATAATATTCCATGATTAAATATCTGCCTTTTCTAAATTTAATATTGTTGTTTAATGATGCCCTACGGATTGCTCCGTGCTTTGCACTCCCGCAATCCTTCCCGATAAGAACAGCATATCACAACCTTTTTCGGGATTAAATGATGCCTTACGGATTGCTCCGTGCTTTGCACTCCCGCAATCCTTCCCGATAAGAGTATATCGTGAAGCTTTCGCTCCACGATATACTCTTATCGGGGCGGGTCTCAAAGTCATACAGTCTCTTCTGAGCAAGCTCAGCGAGACTGTATGACCTTGAGACCCTGGCATCATGTAAATTATGGCATATTATTTTATTAATTACAATGACACAATAAAAAGAGTTTGTTTTGCAAAGTATTATCCACACAAAAATGGTTATATTATTTTAATAAATTACAGTATTGATATTTTGTAATAATATGCTAAAATAGTTACTATTACATTAATTTTGGGGTGATTTTATGATTTCAGAACAGACAGATTCTTTGATTCAATATTTCCATACTCCCTCAGAAGAATTTCTTAATTCGTCTATATATATTACATGGGCAGGACACCGCTACTGCGATGCAGAACATATGATTGGTCCAAGAGTGTTGGACACATACAAGCTGCTTTTTGTAATAAATGGTAAAGGTTATTTAAAACAGGGCGATAACCCGCTTATAACAATCAGTCAGGGCGATATAGTTATTCTTTTTCCAAAGGAGCGACATCATTATTATGCAGACCCGGAAGACCCGTGGGAACTTATGTGGGTTTCTTTTAATGGCAGCATTTGTCCTACGCTTCTTAAGGAAGTCGGTTTGTCTCATGATAACTACATTTTAACAAATGCATTAACTCATTCAATCCAAAGAACTTTGCAGACGCTTATAAATTCTCTGGGTGATACAGATGATGTCGACAGATTATGTGCCACAGGACAGCTTTATATACTGTTTGCTTATCTGCGTCAGATGAGTGAGAAAAAGAAGAGAAGACCTGAAATGACTAATGCCAACCAGGACCCTTGCGTATGGAAAGCAATCAGATTTATTGAGCAGAACTTCTACCTTGATATCAATGTAGATATGCTCTGCAAACATGTGAATTACAGCCGCTCATATTTATCAAGAATATTTAAGACAGAGCTTAATATGTCGATACCTGAATACACGAACATGGTCCGTATCCAGAATGCCAAAAGCCTTCTGACCGAAACTAACATGCCAATGCATGAAATTGCAACATCAATCGGAATACATGACTCATTTTATTTTTCAAAACTCTTCAAGAAAATAACAGGAGAGACTCCAAGAGAATACAGAAAGAGTCATCAGATTAAAGATTAGTCATAACTAACATAATTTTATAAAAAAGCCGCACTGTAAATTTTAATTTAAATCTACAGTGCGGTTTTTATTTTAATTAGTGAACATTTTTATAAATTTCTGATTCTTTGAAGCTTGCTGATGTATTGATTTCATCTAATGTCTTAACAGCATCTTCATCTGTTAATGAATATAAGTCAAGATTTGCATCTTTTAATCCTTCTAAGATATATTTTGCTGCATATCTTGCACCGGCATAAGTAAAGTGTACATTATCCATGTAGCTTCCTGATGTCTCTTCATTGATGTAGCTTACACCAAGTGAGTTTTTCTCTTCTGCTGCTTTTGCAACAAGAGCTTTAACTTCATCTACTGATAAAAGTTTTAATGCTGCTTTTGCCTGTGCTTCTCTCTCATCTTTGAGTTCTGCTGTTGCTCCCAATAACTTAATCATTTCTTCCTGACCTTCGTCATTGAATTCTGCAACATCATAAGAAGCATGTAAAAGCTTGCTTTCATCATCTGAAAGTGTCTTGTATAATGCGTCCATCTTATGATGTAAATCAATGTATGGAATAGTTATTCCTAATTTCGCATATTCTTCTGAAAGCTCTTTCATTGCTGTAGCATAAGCTTCATGGAACTGTGGCTGATATACACCATCAACATAATTTCTCTTAACTACTGATGAAATAAGTACCGGTGTAGCACCTGCTTCTAATGCAGGGTCAATAAATTT
>CAJJNI010000141.1 GCA_905193085.1 uncultured Lachnospiraceae bacterium
CATTTAAATTTATATAACATTTCTGTAACTTTAAATCATCATCACCTGTATTTATAAGTTCAATCCAGCCTGATTCATTTACTTCATTTATAATAAGCTCCAAAAATTGTCCGTCTGATATATCACTGCCTGCTGCAAGCCCATTTTCATCTATACTCTGCAGCTGCAGTTGTTTGTTTATCTCCATTTTTTTTGAATATACAAGCAGTCCACCCAAAACAATTACAGCGGCAATGCTTGATATTATTACGATAATATCAACCAGATTAAATTTCTTATTCACTGATTCTAAATTTTTTCTTCTCTTTTTCATTTTATTACCCCATATGTAACAGTACATACTGACATGATGCGTTATTTATATGTATCATTAATTTTACTATGATTTACTGCAGACATTATTATCAATGCAAGAATACACCCTATTGTGGCGCCAACAGTATTTGTTATAATATCTGTAATCTCAAAATATCCTCTCTGTGTAATAAGCTGCGATGTCTCTATTAAAATACTTATCAAAAATCCCTGTAATGTCACCATTATAAAATTAACCAAAACTCTCTTCTTCTTTTGCAGAAATGATAATATCATTCCTAACGGAACAAAGAAAACAACATTTAAGAAACAATATATTGCCTGCTGAATGCTAAAAAAATCACCCGAAAATGAGCCAAAATCTAACGAAGTGTTTATTCCTGTTCTGCTTCCCGCCTCTCTTCTCTCCAGTGTAATCATATACATGAAACAGCCATAAACTATAAGCAGGCTGATTAAAATTCTTCTGGCTAAAGTTATCTTACAACCTGACAGCCTTGAATAAATAAAAATAATTAAATTAATTATTATAACAGCCATAAGACAGATTAATATTAACTGAATAACAGAAATATCCTCCATCTGCTGATTTATAAGTGAAATAAAAAAATTCCAGATTATCTTATCCGACATAGTTTCCTCCTATAATTTAGGAAGCGGTCTGTTTTCTTTTTGCGCATGATAGCACTCATAAAATGGAATAGTTTCATTTAATTTCTTATATCTTCTTTTTCTTACAAGTACCTGTACCCTGTCAAAAAACCACTGATTTTTCTTAAGAATTCTTTTTATGAAATTCTTAAATCCTTTTCCGTCTTCTGTCTTTATACGCCATTCTCCAGCACACAGATGCACCGCATAGTGTTTACCGCTCAGTGTTCCTATTTCAAAATATTCTTTGGGAAAAATAACAAAATCTCCAAGATTCTGAAATTTGTTGTTAAGTTTAAAATCCGGATAATTATTAAGAATATAGTATGTATAGTAATAATTGCTTGTTGCATATCCGTCTGCAATAAGCTTTCCATCTTTGAAGTTAAAAATTCTTCCATCTTCATTTCTGCCAAACTCAGTATTATCATACATATCAAGCAATGCCTTTATCAGTTTATTTCCCGGCTTTGCACCTATAATCGCTGAACCTACTGAACAGTCAAAAATAAAATTTAAAAAAGCAGGATATTTTAACAGACTGTCAAATGATTTATTTACAAACACATCTGTATCAAGATATATACCACCATATTCATAAACAGCCTTCAGCCTGTAATAATCTCCGATAAACCCCAGTTTTTTCTCAGCATATGTTCTTCTTACAAATTCATTTTCATCAAAAGAACAGTTAGATTCGTCCCAGCGCATTATTTTGTAACCTTTAAGTTTACTCCATGAATCAACACATTTCTGCAAATCAGGCGGCAGAGGTTTACCTCCAAACCAGCAATAATGTATAATTTCAGGAATATTTTTTTCAGCCGATATATTATTATTTTCTTTCACTTGCCCACTCTCCTAATATTTTCCCTGTTGAATAATTACTTCATAAAATGTATTCTTCTTTGATTTCTGCCTGTCATCAAATCTGGTGCTTAATTTATGAAACCCGCAGCCAGACTTTAAAATTTTATACTTTGTTTCATTATATTCATCAAAAATATATGTTGCAAGAATATGTGAAGCAGCCTGACTTACTACAGGCATTTTCTTATAATCTTCTTCATAATATTCTAATGCGATTGTCGTAAAAATCTGAAATATAAAATAATCTAATGCCCTGTCATTTTCTTTCCAGTATGTATATAACATTTTCTGAATAAGAGACAAAATATTATTGTTTGTATAAGAATATATAAACCAGTTATTAAGCTGCATTATTTCCGGATTGAACCCGAAAAAATAAAAACTAAACATAAATAACTGCTCATTTTCTACATTCTTAAGCAAATTTCCATCTGTACACAAAACGGTCGCATCTATCCAGCAGCCACCCCTTTCAATAAGAAGTGCAAGCCTTAATAAATCAGTAAAATGTGCCGGTGCTATTATTCCGCTTTTCCATTTATCAATAATATAATCAGGCATTTTTACATACTGTACAAAGTTAGTCTCATCTAATAAAATAATATCCTTATCAGGAAACTGACTCTTTACCGATTCATAACACCGCTTCACAAGAATTGGTGCTCCATTCATGCCCTGAAGCCAGCAAATCCATATTGTGTTGCTGTTCTTCTTCTTCTCTTTTGTTTCCCATTCACGAAATTCTGTGCATTGGTTTAAATACTTCTTTTTAAGCATTTTATAATAAAGCATTCTGTGCTTTTGCCCTACCATTACATTGTAGAGAAAATCAAGCGGCTTATCATTATATTTAACTTTCTTAATTATATTATCATAGACCGAACCAATAAGCATATGGTCTTTTATTTTATTATTTATTTTTGCAAGATTCATAATTTCACATGCCTCCATGCCAAAGCTTATATTTTAAAGTTTACCTTTCAGATGATACATATAATAAATAACATTTGATAACCTGTGTTTTATTAAAAATCTTACTAAGCTTTTTTTATAATTTAAATCTGCATTATCAAGTGCTGTTCTTAACATAGGATTATTTGTAATTTCAGATATTTTATTTACACATTTATCTTTTTCCCATTCTGACTCGCACACTATCTGCTTTAAATACATAATCGCAAGTTTTGCATATTTAGAATCAATACATTTCTTTTGTTTTAAATTATCATGATACTTATTATTATAATCCGTCGACTTTAAATAAAATTCGCTTAACGCATCAAAATAATTCGGATAAAAGCCAAACACAAGAGAACCTGTTGATTTTAATACATAATTGTAGTAAATTTTGCTGTTGATAACAATGTTTGAGCTTGCTGAAATCGTTTCTACTGAAAAAATCATATCTTCACAGATTGAATATTCCGGCTTAAAGCTTAAATTATTATTTTTAATCAGACTAGTTTTTATAAGTTTATTCCACGGTGCATTCAAAAGCTCCTTATCTATAATCTTAACAAAACACTGCCTGAAAAAAGCTTCTGCATTTCCACTGAAATCTTCTCCGTAGCCGTTATCTTTTTCTTTACTCCTGTCTGTCATAATATATTTAAAACAAAAAATAACTATATCAGCATTTTTTTCTATAGCTGTCTTTAAATTATCTTCAACAGTATTTTCATTTATATAATCATCTGAATCAACAAACAAAATATAATCTCCGTCTGCTGCTTCAATTCCTGCATTTCTGCTGTCACTCACACCACTGTTTTTTTTATGAATAACTTTTATTCTGTCATCTTCTTTGGCATATTCATCACATATTTTTTCAGACCCGTCACTGCTGCCATCATCTACAAGAATTATTTCCAGGTTATGATAAGTCTGGCAGACTAAGCTTTCTATGCATCTTTTTATGTAATTTTTTGCATTGTATACAGGAACAACTATACTAACCTTCTCCATACTAACCCTTTCTTCTGATATATTTAGAATCGACTTTTGTTATAATATCTTCATACAAGTCATCTCTGATACATTTATCATCATCTTTAATATCCGAATATGCCATAAATATTGCAAATACTACATACAAATATTTTAATGTCTGCAATGAATCAAGCCACAGAAGATTAATCATATAACAAACCGTGCTGATAAGCAGCATTTTACATAAATCAGAATGCTTTGTAAAAACAGCCTTTAACATATTAAACACATACGCCGCAAGAAAAAACAGATAGAAAATCATTCCGGGATATGCATATCTTACAAATTCTGCTATATAAAAATTATCAACTGACTGTATAAATGAGCCATTTATTTCACATGCAAATGCTCTTTTTCTTCCCAGTCCCAAAAGCGGATTTAACCAGTCTACCTGAAATATATATTTGAGCTGGTCCCTGTAATTTGAGCTGCTTGACAAATCGGTAAGGCTTGCACCATATTTCATTGAAAATTCAGTTCCGAATAATTCATCTGCAATAGTAGATATCTGAAGCAAAATGTATTGGGCAATTCCGGTGTTTCTAAATGCCATCAAAAACAACACTACAAATATGAGCACAATTATTCCACCGAATATAAAATATTTTTTTCGCATTTTTGAAGAAAAAATAAAAATCAAAAATATTTCGACAAAAAATACACTGAGTGTAGACCTTGAACCTGTAAATACAATGTTTAAAGTGAGCATAATAAAAAGCAGCGGATTAGCCATAATATTAAGTTCCATTTTTTCTACATTAAAGCATGAAAAAGGTACAATCATTATAAGTAACAATCCGTAACCGAGGGAATGTACACAAGGTCCCATAATACGGTAATGACCTGACCTTATAAACTGTCCCGTATATATACCCTTTATAGTCTCAAGATATGCAAATGGAGATTTTCCAATCAGATATTCTGCCATTCCAAGAACCGCAAGTATATACGCAAATATTATAATGAGTTTAAGTGTCTTTTTTACTCCAAAAACATATTTAATCAGATATACAAGTAAAAACAATGAATAAAGCTCAATAACAGGATTTAAAAAAGCATTTATATCTGCCCTTAAGACCATTGTATAGCTTATAACTGCCAGATATGGAAAAAGACACCATGTATATTTAGTTTTTACTATTGTAGTAAAAAAAAGCTGCCGCTTCTGTTCATCAAAAATAATAATCAATGACACAATTACTATCATTATTCTCCAGACAGTTAAATCAAAAAGAGGAAATGGCAGTCCAAAATACTGCGGCATAACAAACAGTGCCACAAAAAATGCAACTGCTATATAATAAAATACCTGTTTTTCTTTTGAAGGCTTAATATAACGGCTGTCTGTTTTAATATTATTACTCATATTTTCAGCTCCTTATTGCCATCATAACTTCTACAGGCAGTGCCCTGCATTTGTGAAAGCATTCTAAATAAAACAAAAGTCTGAATGCATTTAAAAGCTTTTTATCCCCTAGAAGCTCTATTCTAAAACGGGCTGCCCGCATATTTTTTTCAAGAAGCTTTATCTTTTTTTCGGGCAATTGAATACTCTGTGCAAATTCCAGTGTTTTTTTATGGCTTTTATATAAATCTTCCAGAAATTTAATCCGCTTTTGTTTATCACGCATTTTTCCAAGACTTACATTATCATCATGAACTCTTCTTTTAACAGTCGCATTATGATAAAAATAAAGCCCATCAAGACACAACGCCATCTTCCATACAAATTCATCATGTGCCCAGCCGCTATACCAATAATTAAGCGTTTTATCAAGCAGACTTCTTCTTACACACATTGTACATCCCTGACAGCCTATAAAAATATTTTCAGGGCTGTATTTTAGATGCTCAACTGAATTATCACCTTTAAATTTTGCAAGCTCCCATTTTGGAACCTGCGGAGCACTATGGGAAACCGTAAATGGTTCAAATTCTGAACCGAGCAGTAATATTTTAGAATTGCTGTTCATTATGTCAACCATCTGCTGCACTCTTTGTTTAGTCCAGATATCGTCCTGGTCACAAAAAAATATGTAATCTCCGGCAGTCATTTTTACTGCTTTCATAAAATTTGATGCATAACCAAGATTCCTTTCATTAACATGTAAACTTATAACATCTGAAAGATTTTTTTCTTTTATATATTGATTTATAATTTTAACAGTGTCATCAGAAGATTTATCATCACAGATAATTATCTCATCAACATACATAGTCTGGGATAATATGGAATCAAGTTGTTCAGTTATGTATCTGCTGCCATTATATGTAGCCAGTGCTACCGATATTTTTATAGTTTTATCCTGCATCAGTTATCCTTTCATTATCTTTCCCAGTATCCTTGCTGTTACATCTGCATTCACTTTATTGATACATTTAATATACAATCCCGTCTTTCCTGAAAAATACATATTTTTCTTATACTGCGGAAAATATGTATTTACAAAATCAAATGATTTATTTATAAGTTCTTTTCGTAATTTCTTATCCTTAACTCTTCCTATTCTGCTCAATGAACTGCAGAAAATTATTTTCACACAAAAATATTCAAGTTCATCTTTATATTCATTGTAAAAATTCTTTTTCTTATAAAATGAAATTATATCCGTAAGTACCGCAAATATATCTGCAACTTTACGGCTTTTATTTGCATTCATTGTCGAATTTCCACGAAGAAAATAATATACAAAATGCTCATCTATATATGCTGATTTTCTGATATAAGGAATTGTTTTAATATAAAATGATGTATCCTCATAAATCAAACCTTCAGGAAAATCAACACCATCTTTTAAAAGAATATCTCTTCGGTATATTTTGTTCCAGGGCG
>CAJJNI010000142.1 GCA_905193085.1 uncultured Lachnospiraceae bacterium
TTGTTTGCCACGGCAACATTTGCCGTTCCCCAATGGCAGAATTTATATTAAAAAAGAAGGTTACAGATTTAGGAATTGAAGGCAGTTTTTTTATCGCATCTGCCGCAACAAGTACAGAAGAGATATGGAATGGCAAGGGCAACCCTGTCTATCCGCCGGCGAGGGCTGAACTTGCAAAACACGGGATATCGTGTGAGGGTAAGACAGCGGTTCAGTTGAAGAAATCAGATTATGATGAATATGATTATCTTATATGTATGGATACGATGAATATTCGTAATGCTGAGAGGATTACGGGGCATAAGGGTGGCAAGATAAAGCTTATGCTTTCGTTCTGCGGAAGAAATGATTCGGTTATAGACCCGTGGTATTCTAATAAGTTTGATGATACTTACCGTGATATTGATGAGGGCTGTGATGCTTTCCTGAATTATTTAAGAGAAAACGGACAGATATAAAAAACACCTCCTTGACATAAACAAATTACGGTTTTACAATTATGTAAAATGTAACTGTTGGAGGTGTCAAAATTGCTTAAGAGAATATTTTCATATATGAAGCAATATACAAAATATGCATATATGGCAATGTTTTGTATAGCGATTGAAGCAATTTTAGAATTTCTTGTGCCATTACTTATGGCTAATTTGATTGACTATGGTGTTGCAAATAATGATGAACACTATATTTATGTGAAGGGACTGCAGATGATTATCTGTGCAGTGTCTGCACTGGTTCTAGGTGCAGGAAGTGCAAGATTTGCGGCGGTTGCCGGGCAGGGACTTGGTGCAAATTTAAGGAAAGCAGAATATGAAAAGCTTCAGGCATATTCTTTTTCAAATATAGACCATTTCAGGGTTTCGTCACTTGTTACAAGACTTACAAGTGATATAACAAATATACAAAATTCAGTTTCTACCGGTATGAGACCGTTTAGCCGAAGTCCGATTACACTTATTTTTGCGACATCAATTGCGCTTTCTATTAATGCAAAGCTTGCGCTTGTATTCTTTGTGGCGTTGCCGATTTTAGCTGTTTTGCTTACTTTCATTATAGTGAAGGTAGGACCGCGTTACTCTAAAATGCAGTCGGCAGTTGATATGGTAAACCGCTGTATTCAGGAAAATCTTACAGCAATCCGTGTAGTTAAAGCTTATGTCAGGGAAGATTTTGAGACAGCAAAATTTGAAGATGTAAACAGAAATTTAAAAAATGAATCTGAAAAAGCATTTGGATTTGCAGTATTAAATATGCCTGCAATGCAGTTTGTAATGTATGGAACTATTTTGTGCCTTTTATTATATGGAGGACATCTGATAAATATCGGTGAAATGAAAGTAGGAGAGCTTACAGGGTTTTTATCCTATGTTTTTCTTATATTAAATTCACTTATGATGCTGTCAAATGTGTTCCTTATGATGACACGCTCATTAGCATCAGCGGCAAGAATTATAGAAGTTATTGATGAAAAAATTGATTTAAATGATGATGAAGCTGAAGATGCAGTTGTAGAGCATGGCGAAATTGAATTTGAAAATGTATGGTTCAAATACAAAGAAGAGGCAAAAGAATATGTTTTAAGTGATGTCTCATTTCATATTGAAGCGGGTCAGACGGTTGGAATAATTGGTCAGACCGGCTGTGCAAAAAGCACCCTGATTTCACTCATACCAAGACTTTATGATGTAAGCAGCGGAAATATCAAAATTGATGGTAAAAACATTAAAAAATATAAGATGAAGCATCTGCGTGAAAAAATTGCAGTTGTTTTGCAGAAAAACACATTATTTTCAGGAACTGTTATTTCAAACCTTAAATGGGGCGACGAAACTGCTTCAATGGAGGATATAAAAGAAGCCTGTCATATTGCATGTGTTGATGAATTTATTGACCGACTTCCAGACGGTTATGACACACAGATTGATGAGGGCGGAGTAAATGTATCAGGCGGTCAGAAACAGCGACTTTGTATTGCAAGAGCGATTTTGAAGAAACCGAAAGTTTTAATACTTGATGATTCAACAAGTGCAGTAGATACAGCAACTGAAGCAAAAATTCAGGCTGGACTTAAGGAAAAGCTTCCTGATATGACTAAAATTATAATTGCACAACGAATTTCATCTGTAAAAGCGGCAGACCAGATTATAATACTTGACCATGGAATGATAAATGCAACAGGCACACATGAAAGTCTTTTAAAGACAAACAAAATTTATCAGGAAATATACGCTTCACAGAAGGAAGGAGCTGATTTATAATGGCAAAATATGTAGGTTACAAAAGACCGAAAAACACAAAAAAGACATTAAAACATCTCCTTTCATATCTCGGTCTTCACAAATGGAGTTTTCTTATAGTGGCAATTCTCGTATTTATAAGTGCGGGCGCAAATATCATTGGAACATATATGATAAAACCTGTTATAAATAATTTTATAGTGCCAAAAGATATGTCAGGGCTTGTAAAAACAGTAATCGGTATGGGGATAATGTATATTTGTGGTGCTTTGGCGACTTTAGGATACAATAAACTGATGGTAAAAACATCTCAAAAAGTTATAGAAGAAATTCGAAATGATTTATTTAAGCATGTACAGACTCTTCCTTTAAAATATTTTGATGCTAATACGCATGGCGATTTAATGAGCAGGTTTACAAATGATGTTGAAACAGTGCAGGAAGCAATGAATAACAGCTTTGCCATGATAATCCAGAGCTTCTTAATACTTTGCGGAAGTGTCATCATGATGATGGTGTTAAATATAAGGCTTTCACTTATTGTAATTGCATGTCTTTTTATAATGTTTATTTTTATAAAAGTAAATGGAAAAAGAAGCAAAAAATATTTTAACAGACAGCAGAAAGAACTTGGTGCAATAAATGGATTTGTACAGGAAATGACCGCCGGTCAGAAAGTTGAAAAAATATTCAATCACGAAGAAATTGATTTTAAACAATTCTGTGAATTAAATGAAAATTTCCGCGTCGCTTCAACCGGTGCACTAACATTTGCGGGAATGATGATTCCGACAATAGTAAGTCTGTCATATTTAAATTATGCAATTGTAGCCTGTGCAGGTGGAATAATGACAATAAAAGGGCTTATGGACATAGGAAGTCTTTCTGCTTACCTTGTCTATGTAAGACAAAGTGCAATGCCTCTCAACCAGTTTACACAACAGGTAAATTTCCTTTTATTGGCACTTTCAGGTGCAGAGCGTATTTTTGACATGATGGATGAGCAGCCTGAAATTGATGGGGGCAGGGTGACTTTATGTAATGTTATAAAAAATACTGACGATACCTTTTCAGAATGCCATGAAAATACAGGTATCTATGCCTGGAAGGTTCCGTCTGGCAATAATTTTAAATACGTAGAATTAAAAGGTGATGTGCGCTTTAATGATGTAGTATTTGGATATATTCCCGGCAAAAATATTTTAAACAAAATATCTCTTTATGCAAAACCGGGGCAGAAAATTGCATTTGTAGGCTCAACCGGAGCAGGAAAAACAACAATAATAAATTTAATAAACCGTTTTTACGAAATCGAATCAGGCAGTATAACCTATGACGGAATTGATATTAAAGCTATAAAAAAAGAAGATTTGCGACGCTCACTTGCAATGGTTATTCAGGACACACATTTGTTTACAGGAACAATTGCTGATAATATAAGATATGGTAATTTGAACGCTTCAGATGAAGAAGTAATAAATGCCGCTAAAATCGCAAATGCCGACTCATTTATAAGAAAACTGCCAGATGGATATGACACAATATTATATTCTGATGGAAGTAATTTGTCACAGGGACAAAGACAGCTTCTTGCAATCGCAAGGGCTGCTGTCGCAAAGCCGCCTGTTTTAATTCTTGATGAAGCAACAAGCTCGGTTGATACAAGAACTGAGCATTTAATAGAAAAAGGCATGGACGCAATTATGGAAAACAGGACAGTTTTTGTCATTGCACACAGACTTTCAACAGTAAGAAATGCCAAAGCAATAATGGTTCTTGAAAAGGGTGAAATAATAGAGCGTGGAAGCCATGATGAACTGTTAGAGCAAAAGGGCAGATATTATCAGTTATACACAGGACAATTTGAATTACAATAAATACTTGGAGGACATTATGAAAAGAGTAGCTAAATTTGAAAAAGTAAGTTTTGAACAATTTAAGGAAGGTTTTTACAATAAAGACAAAAGCACCATAAAAGAATATTATGACAATATCAGACTTCCAAAAAGAGCAACAAAAGGCTCCGCAGGATATGATTTTTTCATTCCTTATGATGTTACAATAACACCCGGAGAGACAATTAAAATTCCTACAGGAATAAGGGTGTGTATGAATGAAGATTATGTTTTAAAATTATATCCAAGAAGCGGGCTCGGCTTCAAATACCGTCTGCAATTGAATAATACCGTTGGAATAATCGACAGCGACTATTATTATTCAGACAATGAAGGTCATATTTTTGCCAAAATTACAAATGACAGTAACGAAGGTAAAACAGTAGAATTAAAAGCCGGTGACGGGTTTATGCAGGGAATTTTTCTTGAATATGGCATAACAATTGATGATGATGCAACAGAAATAAGAAATGGCGGATTTGGCAGCACTTCCGCCAGATAGGGTATAATATATGTTAAAAGAAAAACTATTAGCAGAATTAGAGCAAAACAGAGATACGGTTCTTTCAGGACAGCAGCTTGCAGATTTATTTTCAGTATCAAGAAATGCTGTCTGGAAAGCAATAAAAGCTTTAAAAGACGAAGGTCATGAAATAGAGTCCGTTCCACAAAAAGGCTACCGCTTAAAGTCAAGCAGTGATGTACTGTCAAAAGAAGGCATAATTCAATATCTGAATAATATAAATGAAGAAGAAATTCCTGAAATACACATTTATCAGCAAATTGATTCTACAAATAGCGAAGCCAAAAGACTGATTACACAGTCATCAGCTAAAAACATTATTGTAATTGCAAAAGAGCAGTTTAACGGGCGTGGCCGCGGCGGACACAGCTTTTATTCGCCGGCAGACACAGGTCTTTACATGTCGGTTGCCTTAAAGCCAAAGTTGCGTATAAAACAGGCCCTATTAATAACAACAGCCGCTGCAGTGGCAGTAATGAATGCAATATATAATCTCACAGGCAAAAAAACACAGATTAAATGGGTAAACGATTTGTTTTATAACAACAAAAAAGTATGCGGAATATTAACAGAGGCAATAACAGACTTTGAAAGCGGCGATGTATCAGACATAATAATTGGAGCTGGAATAAATATAAATACATGCGAATTTCCCGAAGAGTTAAAAGAAATCGCATGTTCACTTGAAGAAGATAACATAACCAAAAATGAATTTGCCGCTGAAATTTACAGACAGATAACATATGTCTGTGCACATTTAAATGACGCTGAAATATTAAAACAGGCCAGAGAAAATTCATATGTTATCGGTAAAAAATTGAGATAGACGATACAAACACACACCGTTATGCAACTGCATATGATATAGACAGTGATGGCTCACTCATCTGTACAGATGATGAAAACAACAGATTTAATCTGCGCACCGGCTCAATCAGATTAGTGTAAATTTTTTCAATACTGCAACCTTATTTATTTTTTGTTGTCTGTATTAATAACAACAATATTGTCCGCACAAAATAAAAGAAAGGAAAATCAGTATGAAAAAAAGAATTAATTATTTAATTGCCTCATTATTATGCTGCACAGCACTTACTCCGTCAATATTTGTAACTGCCAACAGTGATTATGACAGTCTGCATGTCTCTTCATCATTTTTTGTAAATGGTGATTTAAATGGCGATAACAGCTTTTCTTTAAAAGATGTAACAGCAGCACTTGAACATGCACTGCTTATAAATACTGACAGCCTGCAGATGAAAGCTATCGGCAAATCTGATGATTATAATATTGCACTATCAGACTGCAGTAAACTTTTAAAGGCTGCGCTTGGAATTGAAAAAATAACGACAGTTTTTCCGATTCCGCAAATAACAGAAGAGCCGCCGGTAAATACAGATGAAGCTTTAACACCGACTGTCAGTGCGTCTGCAAACCCACCGAAAGTAACACATTCACCTTTACCAACGCCAACCCTTAATCCGGAAACTGTTACAGAATATTCAGACATATGGATTCAGATTATAGATGAATTTTATTCACCTGACTGGTTTAGTGGTACAATATATATGTATAAAAGCACACCAAATCTGACAAAAGCAGACCGTCAGCTAATCAAAGACACCGTTGAACAGATAAGCAATGGCAGGACTCAGTTAGTGTGGCTTCGAGATGATTATGACAGACCTGAATGGAAAAATTCTGTTGTACTGTCATATTCTGTCGGTGCATCATCTGATGATACAATTTCTTTTTATGTAGGAGAAAGAACCGGGGAATACAGCGCGGTATCATATATTTTTAATTTTGTAAGACAAAATGGCAGATGGATATACGATAGCAGACAGATTGTAAATGACAATCGTGTAATATAAAATGAAATGATGTTTATGTCAAAAATACTCAAAAAAAATTATTTTCAGGGTTGACAAATATATTTTCAAAGTATAAAATAATAACAGAATTTAAGAGATA